>DAOVDY010000244.1 GCA_030669265.1 Desulfobacteraceae bacterium
TGGATTTACCAGAGCCTGTTGGTCCTGTAAGAAGGATGATACCAAAAGGCTCATTAAACATAACCTCCACCTTCTGAATATCTTCTTTAAAAAATCCAAGCTGGCCCATACCCATAATAGCGCTTTCCATTGGCAAGATCCTTAAGACAATATTTTCACCATAGGGAGAGACAACTGTGGAGACCCTGAAATCAAACTCATTATTAAGGATAGTGGCCGAAAAACGCCCATCTTGAGGAAGCCTCTGCTCAGCAATATCCATTTCTGCCCTCATCTTGATACTGGAGATAATCCTTTTAAGAGGTGTGGGAAGAGACAATACTGGCGTCAGGACACCATCAACCCTGAAAGCAACACTTACTGACCTCTCCATTGGCCTTATATGGATATCAGTAGCCCTCATCTTAACTGCTAATTGAAGTACATACTTAACCAGATTATCCATCCCTCTTGCCATTTCAACATCTTGTGAGAGAAGATTAACTTCGGTCTCAATTAATTTTTCAACAGGATTTTCCATGAAATAGTAAAACTTATTAATAGCATTAATTATCTTTCTCCTTTCAGATAGATAAAATTTAGGTTTCAATCCTGTCTGCCTGGATATTAATTGACCAAGTCTATCATCAAGGACTGTTGCTGATGCCACCTCCATTGATCTATCTAAAACCCTTATGGGTAGAAAGGTGTTATTGAGACATAGGTTTTTATTAAACAATCTTAGAACATCTTCTTTAGATAAAATCTCATCAACATCGATGTATGGAATCCCCTCCTGCTCTGCTAAGGTTGTGACAACATCATATTGAGTTACAAAACCGAGCCTTTCGAGAACCTCTCCTAATTTCTCCTTTGTTATCTTCTGCTCCTGGAGGGCAAATTTTATATGCTCATTCCTGATAAGATCCTTTTCTTTTAAAAGCTCCCCTAAAGGCTTTCTTTTCTTCTCATTTGTCATCTTTGTCTATTACCTTTTGCATTGCATAATAAGAAAATAGTTTTTTCATCAGGAAATCCAATGACTTCAAGGCCTTTCTCTTCCTGAAAACGATTTACTGCCATTAATAACCTTGGACCCACAATCCCATCTATATAATAGAGGTATTGATTAACCCCTACTAAGAGTTCTTCCAGCCTTTTAATCTCCTCCCCTCGATAACCTAAATAAAACTTTGTTACTCTTATTGTTGGTCTCCAGAGAAGGAAATAACTCTCTTTTCCGCTTTTATCAAAAGAAAAGGAAAGAACACCGTAACGGTTTCTAATATCCTCCGGTATATTGTCAAGTTGGATCATCTGATATCCAGTCTTTTTAAAAATAGAGTCAGCTACTTCTCTAAATGTACCTGTCTCCATAGCCTTATAAAAAGGTATGGCAAACTCTGAAAGATTATAGGCAGATAAAAAATTAACTACTGCATCTGGAATAACCCTCTCCTTTTGAGTTTTTTCTTCTGATAATCTTTTATCCGTTAGCTGAAGAGCTTCTCTATTTTTTTCACCAGTTAACATTTCCTCTCTGGTGTTCATGTTTGAATGCAGCCAATCGATCTTAGGAAATAAATCCAGATAAAAAGCACATCCAATAATCAGAATAAATATTCCCAAGAGGCTGAAAAGAAAGCCTCTTTTTCCCCCTCCCTGGTCAACCTGATTTAGATCCCTGTATGCCTCATCAACTATGGATTTGCCTATACCAGTGGTATTATGTATAAAAGCTACATACAGGCATCTATCCATGAAGATATTAACTCCCCTGAAATTTCCCTTGCTATACTTATGAATCCTTCTAAAAGCCCCATTTGCTATGGTGGTCTTACCTTGGTTTCCTGCTGTATTTAGCTTGAATAGGACATAATTTTTCAGTTCATCCTGGTTAAGGGGCCGGGTCTCCTTTTTAATAATGATGCGACTCTTGAGCTGTCTAAGCTCAGTAGAATTCAATTTATCCATCAATTCAGGCTGTCCTATGAGCAAAATCTGCACCAGTTTTTCCCGATCTGTCTCTAAATTGGAGATCATCCTGATCAATTCCAGGCTCTTAGAATTCAGATTCTGGGCATCATCAATAATTATAGCGCAGTTTTTACCCTCTCTGTTTTGATTTAACAAAAAATCATTGAGCACCTTTATCTGGTCACTAAACTCTAAACTATCTGTATATAATCCGAAATCCTTGTTAATCTCCCTTAACAACTCAACATCCTGATAAAAGGTGTGCAACACAAGAGAAGTTTCAACCCCTTTTTCTTCAAGGATATTGATTATCCTCCGACTGATGGTTGTCTTCCCAAGCCCAATCTCACCCGTTAAGACCATAAAACCCTTTCTCGCAACAATACCATGGACTAGCTCGGTGAGGATCTGATCTATATGTTCTGAGAGATAAAAATTCACATTATCAGGGGAAACAGGAAATGGATTATATTTCAACCCAAAGTAGTCAAGGTATTGTAATTCTTCATTTGTTATATCTGATTTCATAGTCGCCACACACCAATGTATGTCCTGCCATCCTTACTAAGACAACCTGTAAAAAAACCTTTCTCTTTGCCAAGTTCTCCATCAACAAATCTGTCAATTCTTGTGAATGTATCTTTTGATATCCCATAAAGAATAATCCTATTAGAAAAACATAAGATGAAGACATCATCTTGTTCCTTGCCAATTTTTTTGATTCGATAGACATAGGAACGCTTGGTATTAGATTGGGGTAATGATATATCAACTCTCTCCATCAGCCGGGTAAGATTATCCATATATTCCAAATGGTTACTACCTGAAAAA
>DAOVDY010000088.1 GCA_030669265.1 Desulfobacteraceae bacterium
CTGACCTGAGAAGACATATCCGGCATGAGGGGACATAAGGCCTAAGATTTTGCCATCTATTTGCTTGTGTTTGACATTTGAAATGAAATCAACAACTGTTTTTGTTAGTTCTTCTTTATCCTTTGGGTAGAAATAACCAGCAACCGCAGGTTTTCTTACTCTTTCTTTTGCGATGACAAGGGTAGAATGTATGCAAAGCATGATCATAATGATGGCCAATACCTTCCACCATCTGGCGGATAACAGCAAAGCGCTTTGTTTTTTATTTTGATCAGCCATTACATGTTGATTTTCTTATTAGCCACTAACATTTAAAAAAAGTTTATTTACTTGGATCATCTCCAAATTAGTTGATAAAAAGAAGGGGAAATTCATGTAATTTCAAATAGAATGGACATCCGGTATCTCCAAGGATATAAGTTTTTCTTCCAAGATAAACATTTTACCAAGGAGGCCTGCGATGTCCGAACTGAGTATATCACCATATTTCCCCTTTCGTCGAATAAATATTGTAAAGCAGGTAGTCGATGAGACTACCAGCAAAGCTTTTATTAATGTTGTTCCCGACAAACGCTTTCACCCTGTCTGCCATCTGTGCGGTCATAAAGTATCGGCTGTTCACAGTTGGGCTCAGCGCTCTATTCGGGATCTAAATCTGGCCAGTACTCAAATCTGGTTGCGCTGTTCATATCGCAAATTGTTTTGTTCACATTGTCAACACATCAGTATCGAGGAACTGGAGCTTTTTCACCCGTATTTGCGGGTTACCCGGCGGCTGGCAACTTATATCCATCATCTCTGCAAAGTGATGACTGTTGCCGAAGTGGCCCGCCACCTACAGCTGGATTGGAAAACTGTAAAGGAGATCGACAAACAATATCTTGAAGCCCAATACGGTCAACCCGACTATGACGGGCTTCGTATCCTGGCTGTCGATGAGATCTCCTTAAGAAAGGGCCACAAATACTTAACTATAGTTCTGGACTACGAAACCGGTCGCGTTATCCATGTGGGCAAAGACCGAAAAGCTAAAACCCTTAACCGTTTTTTCAATCAGTTGTCGGCCAAACAAAAGAAATCAATTGAGGCCGTAGTCATGGACATGTGGGACCCTTACATCAAAGCCGTTAAAAAAAACTGCCACAGGCGGCCATAGCCTTTGACCTGTTCCATGTTGTTGCTGCCTTTAGCCGCATCATAGACAAAATACGCAACAGCGAATACCGCAAAGCGGCCAAAGAAAATAAAGATGTCTTTAAAGGAGCAAAATACCTGCTGCTCAAAAACCGATCTAATATCCGTCGGAAAAAGCAGCGTCAGCAACTCAGACAGCTTTTGGAACTAAACGAAGTGATCAGCACTGTGATGATCTTGAAAGACCAGCTTAAACATATCTGGACCTATCGATCCAGAACTTGGGCTGGCAAGGCACTGGATCATTGGTGTGAACTGGCCCGCTCGTTGAATCATCGCGCTCTGAACAGCTTCGTAAAAATGCTTGAACACCATCGCTATGGCATTCTGAACCATTGTGAGTATCCCTTCCATACTGGTAAGTTGGAAGGGGTTAATAACAAAATCAAGGTCATTAAACGTAAAGCCTATGGTTTTCATGACCTGCGATACTTTACGCTGAAAATTTACCAGGCTTTCTTCAACTAATTCGGAGAAGAACCAATTTTTAAAAGTCTCAATAATGTTAGTTGTTATAGATGTAGAAAATGGCGAATAACAAATAACGAATACCATTGTCCGTAATGTATTCAATCCCAGCTATAGATTGGAGATATTACTATGGAGTGCAACCAGGAAGAGAATCGTAAGAAATGCAACTGCACCTATGAACCATGTTCGAGGAAAGGTATTTGCTGCGAGTGTATAGCGTATCATTTACGATTAAGGGAGCTGCCAGCATGCTGTTTTCCCGATGATGCAGAGGCGACCTTTGATAGATCCTTTGAATTTTTTTCCAGATTAGTTCAAGAGAAAAAAATTTGATTTCACCTAAAAGATTTTGATCTCCTTGAGAGATCGCTCTTTTGTCTCTAAGGATACGCCATCTTTTAAGGTCTTATCAGCTATATCTTTTCCGAGCAAGGCGGCACCAACAGCACCGGTCAGCAGAGGTTCAGGTGGGACGGCTACGGTATAACCCAATTTATCAGAAAGTGCCTTCACCAGGCCTACATTTTTTGCTCCGCCGCCTGTAACAACAACTTCTTCTGCCACATGGAGTCTATTTACCATCCTTGAGACTCTGTTAGCCAGTGATTCAAGGATGCCGGCAACTAAATTGTGAAGAGACACACCTTCTGCTAACCTGGCTACCACCTCCTGCTCGGCAAATACAGTACAGATGTTACTTATTTTCGCAGGATGGTTGCCTTCCAAACCTATTTCACCCATTTCTTCTATTTTAATCCCTAATGCATCAGCAATAATCTCTAAGAATCTCCCGGTACCAGCAGCACACTTGTCATTCATAACAAAATCTACAGGCTTACCATTATCGATCCTTATCCCCTTGCAATCCTGGCCCCCAATATCAATAATTGTTTTAACCTCAGGGAAAAAATGTGCCACTCCTTTGGCATGACAACTAATTTCCGTTATCTGTTTGTCAGCAAACGGGACATTGATTCTTCCATACCCCGTCGCCACTACATATGTGATTGCCTCAAAAGGAAGATCAACTTCGTTCAATGCCTTCTCCATTACCTTATTGGCCAATCTTCTCTGTTCCGGACCAGTAGGCCCTATAATAGAGGAAATGATCCCGCTATCCATGATCACCACCTTTGTCATAGTGGAGCCTATATCAATACCAGCAAAATACTGTGTCATGCCTGTTACCTTGGTACACAATGGTATTGCACTATGTAAGCCGTGTAAAGAGCGATGGCTTCTGTATTACACCTTGTTTTTCTTTGTTTGCTCCAGGGTTTCAATAAATGCGTCAATCCTGTTTCTTGTATCAACCTCGGAATAAGAGCTTATATCTATTATATCACTTTCCAGGATTAATGATGGAAGTTCCCTTTTCCCCTTTGTTTTCTCCCCGTCTTTTCCTAATATTAATACAGGTATCGGCTTGTATATTTTTCTCAATTGATTCAGCTGCCAGATCAGTCCAAGATGCCACGTTCTACATGAAAAAGCCTCATGCATAACAACACCATCAATCTGATAATCTTCGATATATTGTATTAAACGTTCCACATCTGGCTCTGATCCAGGTCTTTTTTTTGCCTTGTCATACCAGTAGGTCCAGTATCCAAACCATCTCCAGGCGAGTCGCTCAATAGGATCATTGGTATCAGGTATGTTTAGCCTGTAAATGGGTTCGATCATCCGATAGGTTGTCTCAACTGGAAACACCGCACCTTTGCTGTTAAAATAATTAAAGTCTGTGAGGGCAAACCATGATGGCAATCCACCACCCCACAGGAGTCGGTATTTTTCATCCTCAACAACGCCCTCTTTCCTGGCAATCTTATCCTGTAACTCCTTATTTAAGGCCAAATAGAAATCATAACATTGCTGGGTACCCATCATAAAGACCATTGGCACCATGGTATTCATGGCATCTCCTGTGCCCATGGGGGTTGGCACAGCCCTCCTCAGTTCATAGGTCTCCCAGATCATGTTCCAGGTTCGCTCGCCTAAATCAACGAACTCACTCAACCGGTCATAATCCATTTTCTTTCCTGTTTGTTTCTCCAGGAATGTAACCAGTCCGCGAAGTTCCTCTGTGATATGTTTTATATAATAATCCTGGACATCAGCAACCTCAATATCATCCTCATAGAGGGGGTAGGGTAGACCTACATCATAAATCGGAACATCGGGCATAAATTGCTGCGCTGCCTGATACCACTTGTTTCTCGGGTCACACAGGATCTGGCCACTTGATAGCATCATATCAGGCCTTGCCTGACCTCCCCATGGTGCATCTGGAGGCATCTCACCAAGTTTTTCTCGCCATTGATCAAAGCCAAGCCCACACAGGGCATACGTACAGAGAGAGCGTGAAAATCCCAAAGATTCTGCCCTCTCTAAAAATCTTTCTGCATCCCTCTTCGCCCCACATACACCAGCATAGTTCTCGGTCCAAACCGGCACGATATCCATGACACTTAGGATCTCATCATATAGACAAACGATAAATGTATAGGCAAGCTTCTTGCCTTCTTGCTTTGCCCTTATGGTACCACCGATAGATTCCTTTACCATTGGGCCAATAGACGCAGCAGCCTTGGTTGCCGTTCTTCTTTTCTTTCGTACCTCTTTTTTTTCCTCTTCAGCCATTTGTACAGCCCTCCTTACTATTATTTGTTATGCGTAGCTTGTTGTCCGTTGTCATTGTTTTATTATATTTTTGGCTCTAAATACTTGTATGAAACATAAACATTTGCATCTATTTTGCTTTTTGGTTGAATTAATTGGTTTTTATTTCTTTCAACGGACAACTGACAACTGACAACGGACAACGGACGTTACCATTATCCAATCATCTCAAGAAATGCCTGGATTCTTGTGCGTAGGCGGCCAATAGTACCTGTCGAGTATTCATCCTCTAAATAAAGAACCGGCATTTTTATGGAATCAAGGTATGCCTTCCTTGCAGGAACCTCAAAACCAAATGGGTCGCAATATTTATAGACATAGAGGATAACACCATCAACTTTAAATTCCTTACTCAAGGAACCAATATCACCAAATCTTGACTCGGCATCTTCCTGAAAGGTGTCCCCCACCTTTTCCCTGTAGGTTCTGGGGCAATTGATCCTATCCAGATACCGATGAGCAAGTGCTTTCATAGGATTACCTCCAACCTCTGTATGCGGCCAGTAATCCCTGGTGCCAATACAGAGACTGTCAGCAACCACATTGGCGCCACTATCCTCAATGAGCTTGATAAAGTCAATATTATCCACACACGCACCGTCAATCAGTATTCGAGGTGCCTTTGTACACGGCGCTTCTTTTCTCTGCGTGAGTTCCTGTAAAACCTCATCAAATAATTCATTAGATTCAGTAACAGGCAGACTCATCCCTACGATCAATATCTTTGCTAAT
>DAOVDY010000012.1 GCA_030669265.1 Desulfobacteraceae bacterium
TCGCCACCAGCGCCATGGACATCTGTTCCAAAACAGGTATAAATCAATTCTTTGGAAAAAGTCCTTGATATCGTGGCGGGATATTTTGATCTGGATTCCAACATATTGACCTTGCCAGGTAGGGGGAGAAAAGTTTCACGAGCCAGGTCAGTTTTCTGCGCTCTGGCAATTGACCTGTTTGGATATTCAGGTGCTGAATTTGCCCGAGCGTTGAGCCTTACCCCTTCCGCCGTAAGTAAGTCGGTAGTCAAAGGTCGAGAAGACGAGCTTACCAGAGTAATTGAAAATTATCTTATGACGCTGCTTGAGAGACAGAAATAGACTGTGTAGCCCCGGAAAAAATGCATTATTCATCTTTTCATGAGCCAATTTCACCAATTTCCCAACTCACTCAATACTCTTCCTAAAAGGCGCCTTAAATATCATCTCAGCTTTATTCAAACAACTGCGCACTCAGTGGGTCAGTTTTCATGAGCACAAATGGGTCAGTTTCTGTGAGCGTTGAGGATCGATGAAGTTATGAACATATTATCGGCTCCTCATAAGAATTTGTGGGCAAAAAAGGAATAAATTTAGAAAAATGCGAACTCGGAGTTCCCTTTCGCTTTCTTAGAAACTGAAACCCATTTTATACGCAATTTTTTGGTCAAAGCTAAAACATGTTTCACCGAAATAGTTTGAATAGGATTCCGTTAATCCATATTTCAATTTTTCTAATCCATACGGAAATCTAAATTGATGCGCATCATATTTAACTATATGAATTTACATTGTTTATTATGCCGAATAGACAATATTAACCCACAAATTCTTATGAGGAGCCTAAAAAAATAAAAAAATACTTGACAAAAATTTTTTATGCTGTTAGACATAAATCGAGCGCTCGTTCTAAACCGTGAACAAACTTACTTTTATATAGTCATGTCAAACCCATCTTTTGCTGATTATAAATCATTTAGGCCGGAATTTTCCGAGGATTTGATTCCAACCTCGGCCAAAGACCTCATTATTATCGAGAGAAAACAAAAGCAAATTGTGAAGGGCGCATGCAAGATATTCTTTAAGAAGGGGTATCATCCGACTACCATCCGCGAGATAGCAAAAGCCTGCGGTATGTCCATTGGTCAACTATATCATTATATATCCTGCAAAGATGACGTTTTGTATCTTGTGCACAAACATATGCAAACAATTTGGTATGAGCACTTAAAAGACTCAGGCATTGAAGAAATTAATGACCCTTTGCAAATGCTGACCAAGGTCCTACATCATACCTTGCAATTTATGGATGAAAATAGAAAGCTGTTTCAATTTATCTATTCAGAAAGCAAATATCTGGATAAGAAATATTTACATGTTGTTTTGGAAATGGATAACAAAAATGTGGTTGGTTTCTATCGTCGGCTGTTAGCGGAGGTAAACAAACAGAATCAAATCAAAGTCGACATAGATTTTGCAGGGAGCCTGCTTGCTTATCTCATGGTTTTTCTTCCGCTAAGGGGCTGGACTCTTCGAGATAAACCAATAGAGGGGAGTATCGACTCTTTAATTGATTTTATTTTAAGAGGATTAGGTGTTATTCAGTAGTTAATCCTTTAGGCAAGAAATGGACAAATGCGGACAATATGTTTTTTACTCCGATAGGAATGATGAACTTTGTTATGGCACAAATTACATGATTCAAAAATTTAATTCTTAGAGGAGGTTATTAGAGTGGCGATCAGAACTCCACAAGAGTACATAGAAAGCTTAAAGGATAACCGAGTTGTCTACTGTCTGGGAGAGAGAGTAAAAGACGTTACCCAACACCCCATACTGAAAATTTGTATTAATTGGATGGCAATGGATTTTGTTCTACAGCAAGATCCTCGGTATCAGGCTCTTGTCACTGAAAAAGACGAGGAAGGTGAGTTAGTGAGCTTTGTTTTTCAGCCACAAAGGAATGTTGAGGATCTTCTCAGATTAAGAGAGATTGTCAAATTGTGGGCTCGTGTCTGCTATGGGAAGCCATCAGGCGCTAAGTTTGTGGGCAAGGACGGCCTGAATGCAGTGACAGTAGTCGCCCAACGGGTTGATAAACAGTTTGATACTAACTACTCTGAGCGAGTTGAAGAATATAGGAAATACCTGCAAAAAACAGATGCTACTATCGCTTTGGGTATGACCGATGTTAAGGGCGACAGAAGTCTTCGCCCCTCCCAGCAACAACCCCACCAGGACTATTATGTGAGGATTGTGGACGAGCTTAGTGATGGTATCGTTGTAAGGGGGGCTAAGGCACATATCAGCGAGGCCCCCCTTTCAAATGAGATAATTGTCTTACCCTGTCGGGCTATGCGTGAAGACGACAAAGACTATGCTGTTTGTTTTGCGGTCCCGGCTAATGCTGAAGGCCTGACGCTGATCTCCGCTGAACCCGAGATAAGAGAACCAAATAATTTTTTTGATTACCCCCTAAGTGCAAGTATCTATCTTAATGATGCTATGGTTATATTTGATGATGTTTTCATTCCCAAAGAAAGAGTATTTTTAAAAGGAGAGTGGTCGTTTGCTGGTCAGATAGCCTATATGTTTGGTAATTTCCATCGCCTTAGTGCTGAGACTTATAAAGCTGCGGAACTTGAACTTGTTGTCGGTGCCGCGGCGTTAATGGCTGAATATAATAACGTAGCAAGAGCACCCCATATCAGGGATATGCTTACATGGCTTGTCCAGTATGCTGAGGCAACAGAGGTCATGGGTAGAGCCGCCTGTGAGTATTGTGTGTCTGAGGCTGATTCGAATTTGGTGTATCCCAATCCAATGTATGCCAATATAACCAAGTTATTCTTTGCCGATAATTGGCACCAGGCAACCAAGTATCTTCAGGATATAGCTGGAGGTATAGTTGCTACTGCTCCTTCAGGGAAAGACTATTTTAATCCTGAGACACATGACATGATTGAGAAATATTTAGGGGGGAAGGCTGGTGTCCCGACAGAACATAGACTCAGGTTAATTAAACTAATTCGGGATTTGACTTCTTCCTATGAGGATGTTCTTACGCTACATGCAGAGGGTTCTTTGGCTGCTCAAAGACTTTCTATCTACGCCTTGGCTGATTTTGAGCGATACAAAGCAGCGGCAAAAAGGGCGGCCAGAATTAAGGATGAGGTTGAGCACCCTCTGTATAGCCAATTGCCTGACTTTCCACCAAGAAGCTTAGCTTGAATTTTTTCCAGTGATACTTGAGGAGTTATTTATGAACAGCGAAGTTAAGAAAAATGAAAACAGAAACATTTATTTAAAGAAGCCTTGGCTCAAATTTTATCCTGAAGGACTTGCTGCCAATGTTGATATCCCCAATATTTCTTTAGTGGAAGCTTTTGATGATGCAGTTATGAAATGGAAAAATAAAACTGCCATTGTATTTTACGGCAAGAAACTGGATTACGTGGAGATAGGAGATAAAGTTGATAGATTCGCTACCGCTCTTTGTGAGTTAGGTGTAAAAAAGGGAGATAAAGTTGCCTTATATATGCTGAATTGTCCTCAATTTCTTATTGCCTATTTTGCGGCCCTTAAGGCTGGCGCTGTTTTGACAACCATTAGTCCGGTTTATGTGACCGTGGAGATTAAGCACCAGCTTGAAGACAGCGGCACGGAGACTTTAATCTGTCAAGACATACTTTTTGACTTTGTCCAGAAAACGAATGTCAAATTAAAAAATGTCATCCTAACTCGTATTGATGAATATTTGCCAAAAGTCAAAAAACTATTAGGTAAAACTATACTTAAAAGTATTTACCAAAAAATGGAGATTCCGGTCGTGGAAATTGACAAAACCGAAGATGTGCACTGGTTTCAAGACCTGATAAAAAATACGGCGCCAAACCCTCCAAAAATTGAATTTGAGCCGAAGGAAGATCTGGCCGTGTTGCCTTATACCGGAGGAACAACAGGGCTACCCAAAGGCGTGATGCTTACCCATTTTAATATTATCGCTGATGCAACAATAAACCAGGCCTTTTGGTCTTTCAGTTTTGAAGAGGGGAGAAACCTTGAAGAAGGTAAAGAGGTTATGGCAGCTTATTTGCCCTTTTACCATATTTTCGGTCAAGTGACTGTTATGATTACTGGATTAGTTTGTGGTTACAAGCTTGTCATATTTACTACTCCTGATCCTGATGACATATTAAAGAGTATCGGAAGGGAAGGTGTGACCTTTTTTTTAGGTGTGCCGAGTTTATATGAGCTTCTTAATGATTATGAGAAGACCGATAGGGTTGATTGGAAGCGTCTGAAATTTGTTTTTTCTGGTGCAGATGCTCTTCTTGATGATACAGCCAAAAACTGGGAAAGACGCGTAGGAACTGAGATATACGAAGGCCTTGGGTTAAGCGAGACATCTTCAGGAATCCATGTCAATCCACTCGGAAGGCGAAAGGTCGGTTCATTTGGAATCCCTTTGCCAAATACAACGGCAGGTCTTATTGATCCTGAAACAGAGGAATTTGTACCTGTTGGGGAAATAGGTGAATTGATTGTCAAAGGTCCGGAAGTAACTAAGGGTTATTGGAACAATCCTGAGGAAACGGGCGAAGCTTTTATGCAAATGGCAGGAGAAGAATGGCTTAAAACTGGTGATTTGGCGCGGATGGATGAGGAGGGTTATTTTTATTTTTACGACAGAAAAAAGGATTTGATCAAATACAAGGGTTATTCAGTATTCGCTCGGGAAGTTGAGGATGTTTTAAAATCCCATCCGAAAATCATGGAAGCAGCAGTTATTGGAGTTCCTGATCCCAGAGTAGGGGCGAATATTAAAGCAGCGGTAGTGATGGAAGCTGATGCGAGGGGTAAATTATCGGAAGAGGCAATTATTAATTACTGTAAAGAGAAACTGGCCCACTATAAGGTACCCAGAATTATAGAATTCAGAGGAGAGATCCCAAAGACGGATGTCGGCAAAGTGTCGCGAAGGGAATTAAGAGAGGAAATTGAAGGTTAAAATGGCCTCTTTATTGATAGTTGAAAATTTGACAAAGCGTTTTGGGGGTCTTACTGCGGTAAATGATGCTTCTTTTCAAATTGCAAGAGATGAAATTGTGGGTCTCATCGGTCCTAACGGATCGGGTAAAACTACTCTTATACGTCTCATAACAGGTGCATTGAAACCCGATGCAGGGATAGTAAAATTCAGAGGAGAAGATATTACAAAAAAACCGTCTTGGGAAATTGTTAAGAAAGGAATCTCGGCCACACATCAAGTAGTAAGGCCATTTCGCGGTTTGCCTATCATTGCAAATGTGATGATTGGTTGTATCGGTGCAGGGAAAGCAAAAAGAGGAGAGTGGGTAAAAAGAATTGAGGCCAAGGCACAGGATGCATTGGAATTCTGCGGGATTGCTCATCTGGCGAAGGAATTAGCTTCAGTTCTATCCCACGGTGATTTAACCAGGCTGGAAATAGCACGAGCCCTTGCCACTGAGTCGGAATTACTTATGCTCGATGAGCCGTTTGGGGGATTAAATCCCAACGAAACAGAACTGATGGCAAAATCAATAAAGAGGCTGCACAAAGGTGGCAGATTTGGGAGGTTGCATAGCGAAGGGCCTGCTATGCTTATCGTGGAACACAAATTGGCAGCCTTAATGAAAATAGTAGATAGAGTCATCGTCCTCAACTATGGTTCTATCCTCGCGGTTGGCCCCCCTGAAGAGATAGTAAGGGACGAAAAGGTAATAGAAGCTTATATGGGGCGGAATTTACAGTAGGGAGGTCTTCTGAATTGTTCCTCGAGGTGAAAGATATAACTGTTGCTTACGATACCGCACTGGTGTTGGATGGTGTAAGTTTAGGGATTAATGAAGGTGAATTCGTGAGTATTATAGGCGCTAACGGAGCCGGGAAAACTACATTGCTTCGCACCATATGTGGCTTAATGGACTGGGAAAAAGAACTCATGAGGGGGATGAGGAAGGAGGTTTCGAATATCGTAATTGAGGGTGACATATTTTTTGATGGGGAGAAGATAAACAAGATAGCAGCGGCAAAAAGGGCCGAAAAGGGCCTAATACTTTGTCCAGAGGGAGGAAGACCCTTTCGCGAGTTGACAGTTCTCGATAACTTAAAAACTGGTGCATTTTTGATAAAAGAAAAGCAAAAAGTACAGCAAATTCTGGAGGAGGTTTACAAGCTGTTTCCTATACTAAGAGAAAGAGAGAAGCAAGTATCGGGCACCTTGTCAGGTGGAGAGAGAACGATGCTTGCTATTGGAAGGTCACTAATGTCAAATCCCAAGATTTTATTGATTGATGAACCTTCCCTTGGACTGGCCCCAAGGATTAAAGAAGAAGTATTTGGGCGAATAGAAGAGATTTATCAAGCGGGGGTTACGGTCCTCTTAGTAGAGCAGGATGCGAATCGTGTCCTCAGTTTGTGTAGCAGGAATTATGTTTTGTCACAAGGTAGAGTTGTTTTTGAAGGGACTTCCGATAAGTTGCGAGGTGAAGAGAAGATAAGAAAAATGTATTTGGGTCTGTAATTATCACCGGCTTTTAATAATATCTTCTAACTTTTTTAGTGTCTGATGATTTTATGTGAAATGAAACTTTAACATAAAAGGAGGGCTGTCTGATGAGCAAGAAAAATTTTATCAGTTTGGTGAGTATTTGCCTTTTGGTTTTGGGGGCAAGTTGGGGAACGGTAGAGGCCAGGAAGACCGATGTCAAAACAATTAAAATAGGAGTCGCCGGTCCGATGAAATTTACTGCCGGCGAAAACCACTGGCGTGGTGCGATTATGGCGCGAGACGAGATAAATAAGGCCGGGGGTGTACTCGTTGGAGGGGTGAAAACACCAATAGAGTTAGTGAAGGTTGAAACAAATGAGATACTCAGTGTTTCCGATGCAATATTATCGATAGAAAGAGCTGCCGAAAAAGTTCATTTCTTTATGGGTACAAAAAGGTCGGAATCAGCACTCGCAATGCAAGATGTGGCCATGAAGCATAAGAAGATTTTCATTGGGTGTGGCGCAGCACATCCGGAACTGTGTGTCAGAGTGGCCAAGAATTATGATAAATTTAAATATTATTTCAGGGTAGTCATTAATTCCGCATACATGGGAAAAATCCTTTTTCTTCATTTAGGCGATGTGGCTAAAATCGTGAGGGAGCAATTAGGTATCGAGAAGCCCAAGGTTGCCGTGTTGGCAGATAAACTGAAATGGGCAGACCCTGTTGTCAAAGCCGTTGAAACGAACGCTCCAAAGATGGGCATGGAGCTTGTCGGCGTATGGAGACCGTCCGCCACAGCGAGTGATGTAACGGCTGAATTGGCGGCAATAAAAGACAGCGGAGCCCACATTATCTTTCAGGCAGTATCCGGACCCATGGGGGTAGCTTTAGGCAAGCAATGGGGCGAGCTTGAAATCCCGGCAGCTTTGATAGGAGGGAATGCACACGCAATAGTAAAAACCTTCTGGGAAGCTACAGGTGGGCACGGGCATTATGTAACGACCCAAACTGGTATTGGGCCTGTAAAGCTGACAGAAAAAACCATGCCTTTTTGGGAAGGCTTTGTAAAGAGATTTAATGCCTTTCCAGGGTACGAGTCTGTCACGTATGATGCGGTCTATATACTAAAGGAAGCCATTGAACGGGCTGGTACACTGGATTCTAATGATGTGGTCCTTGAGCTTGAAAAAACAGATTACTCCGGAGCGTTTGGGAGAATGGTATTTTATCCGCGGGATCACAAATTTGCTCACGACCTGAAATTTGGTCCGGGATATAATACGTGGATTCTCGTTCAATGGCGCGATGGAGGGAAATTGGTCGGCATCTGGCCCTATGGATGGGAAGGCATAACCTATGAAGGTAGTGAGAAATATGTGTTACCGCCTTGGATGGTAAAATATTGGAAGAAAAAGAAGTAAGCTGTTTTAATGCTTGCTTTAACATTGAAGCTCCCTACAGCATGCAAGGAGTCTCAATAACAAAGAATTTCCAATAATTTTTATTCGCTCGCTAACTTTAAAGCTAAGCTATAAGGCATGCGCTTGTTTTGCATCTTCAACAAGATACAGCATGAAATATAAAACTATCGTATATCAAAGAGGAAATACCCGTGCAGGTGTTAATTAGTGGAATTATGATTGGAAGTGTTTATGCTGTGCTGGCACTTGGTTTCTCTTTGATTTGGGGGGCCGCTAGAATAATTAACTTGGCCTATACCTCATTTTATATGTTGGCTGCTTATTTTTTTTACGTTGGCATTTCTCTGCTTGGCCTCAATATTTTTATAGCGGTCCCCCTTTCGATAGTTATTGCCACCCTTATAGGAGTGAGTACCTACAAATTTTGCCTTGAACGGATAAGGGCACACGATGTTGTCGTAATACTTATTAGCATTGCTTTGGCCTTCTTCTTTGAAGAGTGTATTCTTTCTATCTTTGGTCATCAATTTCACAGAGTGCCTCCTTTCATTTCCGGGTATCGAGAGCTATTTGGTGTACGGGTTTTGAACCAGTACTTTGTTGCATTTGGCTTTAGTGTAACTCTCATCCTGGGCTTATGGATCTTTCTTTCAAGATCAAGGATAGGTATTGCCATTAGGGCAACCTCACAAGATAAAGAGATTGTTAATTTAATGGGGATCAGCGAAAAGAGAGTCTCCATAATAGCCATGATTATAGGTACCGGGTTTGTAACAATATCCAGCGTAGTCGTTGCTCCAATATATGTCGTGGAGCCTTCAATGTGGATGCATCCAATAATAATGATTCTGGCTATCGTTGTACTTGGAGGATTGGGAAGCCTTAAAGGAAGTTTTATCGCAGCCTATATATTAGCATTTTCTGAAGTTGCGGTTGTTAACTGGCTGCCTATGGGTGCCTTTATTAAGAGCGCAGTTGCGCTATTAGTGATGATAATTGTGCTGGCGATCAGACCTGAAGGCCTATTCGGTGTAGTTTTCGAAGAGGAGAGGCTGTAATGCGCTATTTTATCTGGCGTCTCTATAAAAATTTCGAAGGTGAAATATTAGCCATTCCAGGCAGGGCAATAGGGTTCGCAGGGGTTATTTTTTTTCTGTCAGCAGCTCTTTTTATTAGAGATCCGTATATTATTAAGATATTAACCTTTGCTTCAATATTTGCCCTCTTTGCTGCAAGCTGGGATCTATTATTTTTTTTAGGTCAACTAAATTTAGGTCATGCCGCTTTTTTTAGTGTTGGTGCTTATACATCCGCTATACTCAGTTTAAAAGCAGGGTTACCAATTTTCATCACCATACCACTCGGTGCTGTTACCGGTGTAATTATGGGAGTCATTGTAGCAATTCCTGCTCTGCGGCTGAGAGGGCCTTATCTTGCCATTGTTACCTTAGCCGTTCCTATAATTTTACAAGGGATTGTTTTTATTTTTCCAGATCTAACTGGCGGTGAGCTTGGTCTTTTTGGGCTGTCCCCTATTTCTGATTCCATAGTCTTTACTTATTATTTTTGCCTGATTGTCATGTTGATTTTTGTGGGTATTATGTGGAAAATTACTGACACAGGGAGTCGTATTATCAGGTCTGGAATCATCTTTTGTGCAATCAGGGAAGATGAGATTTCCGCTCGGGATTCAGGGGTTAATACTATAAAATATAAGATATTTGCTTTTGCTTTAAGCGGTTTTTTTGCTGGGATTGCTGGAGGTTTATATGCTCATACAATGGTGGTCGTAGGCCCTTCAACGCTTAATTTCCTGTTCTCAATTTACCCTTTAATATGGACAATTTTTGGGGGAGGAGCGACGATATACGGACCTGTTGTCGGGACTTATGTGCTTTACCTTCTTTCAAGTCAACTCCTGGTTATTGTTCCTGAAGCAAGGA
>DAOVDY010000024.1 GCA_030669265.1 Desulfobacteraceae bacterium
CATTATTGGTGCATGTGTGTCCTGGCTAGCATAGCAAATTCTGAAAAAGAACACTATTTTAAGATACTTACGTTCTTAACGTTTCTTAGAGTTTATCGGGAGGGTTTATGGGTGTAAAACCTAAAATTGGAATACTCTTTCTTACTTCTGGCTGGTTCAGGGATGTTGGGCTTCAAACATCCTCTTCTCATTTAACAGAAGAAGTAGATGAAATTGCAAAAGAAATTGTACAAAGGCTTTCCCGATTTTTAGTACCTGTCTGCAAGGGAGTCCTCTTTTCCGAAAATGAAGCCAAAAAAGCAGGCGAAGAAATAAGAACTGCCAATGTTGACGGTATAATTGTTGCTCCTCTGATGTGGTGTGAAGACCAGATCCTCAGGGCGGCATTGAAAGTAATTCCAAATCTCCCTCTCATTGTATGCACTTTCTTCCCTTCAGAAGGTCTTTCAGAGTTTGTCGGTTATCATGAAATGATAAAGGGTTCTGGTTTGGTTGGAAACCTGCAGATGAGTGGATTGCTCAAGAGAGATGGGTATCTATATCAATCTGTTTCAGGGTACCACCGTGATCCTGGAGTTTATGAGGAAATAAAAGAGCATTGCTTTGCTCTCGCCATTTCTCGGAACCTGAAAAATGTGCGGTGTGGGGTTTTACCCTTTCGATGCGAGGCGATGTCTACAACCTATATCGATGAATTTGCAATACGAAAACTTTACGGTATCGAACTAAAATACCTCGAACTACAGCGTTTTAAAGAAGAGGCCCAGAAAGTCTCACATGACGAAATTAACCAATTTAAAAAGATCATAAAAGATGAAGGGCAGGTTGTGGAGGTTGATCAGAAAAATCTCACCGAAGGTATTAGGTACGCAATTGCACTGGAAAAGATCATTTCAGAAGAAAGAATCAGTATCTTTGTTATGAACGATATTATTGATGAAATGCACGCCTGCTTCGGTTTGCGTCCCTGCCTTACTAATCCCCGACTTTCTGCATCAGGTGTTGTTGTTACAATGGAAGCAGATATTACAGCAGGTATCGCCATGTGCATACTCAGGCTTTTTACTGGTAAATCACCCTTTTACGCCGAGCTCTATACTGCTGACCTTGAGAAAAATGCCTTCCTCATGGGACATCCAGGCTACCACGATAGCATAAACCACGATGAAAAGTATCCCGTGAAGATTGTTCCTGATGTTGAATATGAAAACTCCGATCCCTTCTCTGGTGCCTGTACTTTTTTCAAGTACAAACCCGGTCCAGTAACAGTGGTTAATTCCGTCTACAATGGGAAAAAACTCAGGTGGTCAGTTTTCGAGGGCTACTCCCTTCAAGGTCCTCCAAAAATGGAGGGAAGCTCTCATCTCTTCTGTAAGATTGAAACACCAATAAAAGAGTTTTGCAATAGAGCAATCCAGATTGGTGTAAGCCAGCACTGGATCGTGGTTCCTGGTCACTTTATGAAAAATCTTGAAAGGCTCTGTACATGGTTAAATATAGAATACTGCACTGTTGATTAGTACATTTCATTAATCTCGTTAGTTCAAGAACAGCGACTTCAGTATTTGCCTTAATATGTTACAAAATAGAATGCTAGAAAGAGCATACAATTCTGAAATAGAGAGGAGGTATTGGTGATGAAGGGAGATTTAGCTATTGCTGGAGGGAAAAGGACAGTGCCTGAGGGATTGAAGGTAGGGTGGCCAGTAATTACTCAGGAGGATAAGAAGGCGGTGATGGGAGTTTTGGATAGGGGTATCCTCTGGGGTCCCTATGCTCCGGAGGTGGTGGGCCTTCAGGAAGACTTTGCCAGATATGTTGGGACAAAATACTGCATAGCTGTAAATAGTGGTACAGCAGCCCTGCATATGGCGGTGGCCGCAGCAGGCATTGGGCCTGGAGATGAGGTTATTACCTCAGCCTTTTCATTTCTAGCTTCAGCGGTGGCGGTCCTGCATCATAACGCCATACCGATCTTTGTGGATATCGATCCTAAGACCTTCAATATTGATCCAAAAAAGATAGAAGAAAAGATTAGCTCCAGGACAAAGGCTATTATGCCTGTTCATATTCATGGCCTGCCGGCAGATATGGACGAGATAAATGAGATTGCCAAAAAGCATCATCTCGTTGTGATAGAGGATGCTGCTCAGTCTCATGGAGCACTGTATCATGGTAAAAAGACTGGCAATTTCAGTGATATGGCGGCCTTTAGCTTAAACTCTACCAAGAATATGCCGGGAGGAGAAGGTGGCCTTTTTGTTACTAATAATGAAGAATATAGGGGTAAAGCCAACATGGTGAGGATGTTTGGAGAGTTCCTTAAGCCCGAGGAAGGAAGAAAATACAATGCTTACACCATGGGATGGAATTATAGGACTCAAGAGATGCCGGCTGCTTTTGCTAGAAGTCAACTTAAAAGGTTAGATGAATACAATGCCAATGGGAAGAGAAACGCTGAGTATTTATCCGGGCATCTAGCAGAGATTAAGGGGGTCACTCCTCCCTTTGTTCCTCCCGATAGGACCCATATCTATCATAAATACAGAATCAGGCTAAATCTAGATGAGTTGGATTTAGATATGGAGCCGGATAAGTTCAGAGATCTGGTAATGAAGACTCTTCAGGCAGAGGGGGTAGATGCTGTCCTCTGGCAAACTGTCCCTATTCTTGGTCAGACTCTCTTTCAGCTTAAGGAAGGCTATGGCAAGGGTTGTCCCTGGAACTGCCAGTATGCAGAAGAAATAAGTTATGATCCAAACGATTATCCAGAAACCTTGAAGCTGTTAGCTGACTCTCTGGTGATTTGCTCTGAACCTTACCCCATTTATCCTCAGCCCCTGGAGCTGATGAAATACTATATAGAAGCATTTCACAGGGTCTTTGACAATATCGATGAGGTTGTTACAGTTAAGACGACATCTGTCGAGAAAAAGCCTATAACTGGTAGGGCAGAAATAGGTTAGATCAAATATTTTATACGGAAGAAGAAAGATACGTTTTTTGGAGTTAACCCTACAAGCCAAATACTCAAATGATGCCTGAATCTCGAAAGAAAATTCTGGCAAAGAAAGGAGGGATGAGTCAGACAAATAGCTTCTTTCCTAGAGCAGGCTTTATATAGACTCTTTAGTTTAACCAAAATTTAAAAAAAGAAAAGGAGAGGAAAATGAAAAAATTGTCAGTTTTGTTGTTGTCCCTATGTCTGGTTGTCTTATTTTCCATCCCAGCCATGGCAGCGAAGGAAGGCGGTACGCTGAGTATTATTTGCTTCTATGGATACGCGGACGATAGCTGGGTAAAGCCTTTTGAAGAAAAGTATGACTGCGAGGTCAAAATAACCTATGCTGGGACGGTGGAAGAGCATTTCACCAAGACAAAAGCTGCACCAGGCCTGTACAATATAGTATCTAATGACTCAGGTAGGGTTCAGATGTATTACGATGCGGGTCTGATTCAACCCATAGATGTATCTAGATTAAAAAATTACCCCAAAATAGGAAAATATTTCCGTGACCATCCCTATGCCGAGGTTGAACCCGGTAAGAAGTTCCATGTTCCCATCTGCTGGGGAGATCAAGACTTTATCGTCAATACGGCTGTCGTGGGTGACAGGCTTAAGCCATATCTGACCGATATCGGTGGAGGTCGTCAAAGCCTTTCCTACAGGGTAATGAAAGCTCCTCAGTTCAAGGATATGGTAACCATGTTTGATGAGTCCACCAATGTCACCAGCATGTCAGCGATTGCTGCTGGTGTTGCGGATCCATTTAACCTGAGTGAGGCTGACTATGAGGCTATGATTACTGAACTTAGCCTATGGGCCAAAAACTGCAGACAGTTTACCCTCGGATTTGATTCAGAAAAAGCGATCCTTACCGGAGAGGATGCCTATATTTCCATAACCGGCAATAACGCTATTGAGGCCAATGCATTGGTGGAGGAGGGAGTGGGAGATAAGTTCACTCATTACCTACCAACTGAAGGCACCATCTGCTGGATCGACGGATGGGTAATTACCAAACCGACTAAAGGGAAATCTCTCGATCTGGCTCTCAAATACATCGATTACATGATAGGTGATGAAGGACAAACTTTACTGGCTGAGAAAGTTGGCTTTGGTATTATTAATCCTGCTGGAGGTGGTGGTTATACCGATGCAGTTAAGGAGAGAACCTGGTGGTACACTATGTCAATCGATGAATTCCCTGTTCCTCTTTATATAATGGTTACTGAAGAAGATCCTGAGAGGAGAGTGAATACCTGGCTCGAAATTAAGGCAAAATTAGGATTTTAGGTGGAGAGTGAGCTAGTTTTCCTCTGGTCCTGATGTATCTGTCAGGACCAGAGGATATTGATATTCGGTTACGTCCAAATAAATCTAGGGAAAGACGGATCAAATGAAAGATAAAGAATCTAAATGGCAGGTCGAATTAGTAGGAGTTACCAAGATATATAAAGATACTATAGCTGTTAATAATTCCAATATTAAAATAAAAGCGGGTGAATTTTTTTCACTATTAGGACCTTCCGGCTGTGGAAAAACTACTACTCTCAGAATAATCGCTGGACTTGAAGAACCGGACGAAGGCAAGGTTTTCTTAGAAGGAAGGGATGTTACTAATGTTCCCGCTCATCGCCGCAATGTGAATACTGTTTTTCAAGATTATGCTATATTTCCCCATATGAGCGTTTACGATAATGTCTACTTTCCCTTAAAAATGCGGAAAATTTCCAAAAAAGAAGCTGATCCAAGGATTAAAAGAGTGCTAAAGCTTGTCAATTTGGAAGGTTTCGAGAAAAGATATTCCAGTCAGGTTTCTGGTGGACAAAGACAGAGGGTGGCCTCGGCTCGGGCACTGGTTAATGAGCCAAGAGTTCTCTTATTGGATGAACCGTTAGGTGCTCTTGACTTTAAGCTTAGAGTATCCATGCAAAAAGTTTTGAAAGATATTCAGAGAAACCTAAATATTACCTTTATATATGTTACCCATGACCAGACAGAAGCGATTACCATGAGCGACCGAATAGCCGTGATGTCTCAAGGGCTAATCCACCAAATCGGTACTCCGGATGAGATTTATAATAATCCCGCGACCGCTTTTGTAGCTTCATTCATAGGAGAGATGAATTTTTTGGAAGGACTAGTGGCGTCAATACCGTCTTCAGACACTGTAGAAGTGTCGGTCTCAAACAAAAACATCCTCTGCAAGAATAGTGATCAAAAGATTTCGTTGAATGATGGTGTACTGGTAAGTATCCGTCCCGAGAAAGTTCATGTAAACCCCTTACAGTCCCTAAAAAATGTCATTGAAGCAGAGCTAAGCAGAATTGTATTCAAAGGGAATAATTTTGAAGTTACAGCCAAATTCGATAAGTGCGAGGTGCGTTCGCTTGTCGATTACAAAGTTTGGGATAAGTCTCAAAAAGCGGGTAATAGGGTAAAAATAGGGTGGAACCCGGAAGATGTTCAGGTTTTTCCCATTAGCATGAAGAAGGATATGATTCAATATGAATAAAGGGTTTTGTCGGTGAAATCGATGAAAGAATTACCAAATAATAAGAGGGGGAAAAAGAGGGTATTATTCGATAAACCCCGTTCTTACATAATGGGAATTCCTGTTATTTTCTGGCTTCTCACAATAATAATTACTCCGGTAATTTTGATGCTAATTATGAGTTTCAGACAGAAGGTAGGATATGATATCTCAAATATTTTAACTCTTTCCAACTATTTGGAGATTTTAAAGAAGCCATCGTATGTCAAGATACTTTTAAGGAGCTTTAGGATAGCTTTGATTGCATCGACTCTGGCCATTTTCGCCAGCTATCCCTTAGCTTACTATATTTCGAGAAAGATAAGAAAGGGAAGACATTTACTTTTTATGTTGATAATAGCCCCTTTATGGATAAGTTACCTGGTGAGGATAATTGCCTGGAGGGCAATACTTGGCAACAAGGGTTTGATTAATTCAACTTTAATGGCACTTGGCTTAATAAAAGAGCCTCTATCATTTTTATTATATAATCAGTTCGCCGTAGCCATCACTTTAACTTATATTGCTATTCCCTTCGTATTCATTCCCTTATACACTGCTCTGGAAAAGATTCCTGTAAATTTAATTGATGCCGCCAGGGATCTCGGAGCCAATGAGTTTCACACTTTTATAAACGTAATATTACCCCTTTGTATTCCCGGTCTACTTACAGGATTTATGCTGGCATTTATAATTTCTCTCGGTGATTACATTATCCCTATGCAATTGGGTGGGACTGGAGGAATGATGCTCGGAAATATTATCTGGTCGCAATTTGGCTTTGCCTTCAATTGGCCATTAGGTGCTGCTTTAGGCTTTGTTTTGTTTTCTATTGCGGCAGTGATTTTGGCCATAACCCAGAAGTTTGGCTCACGAGAGGGGATGTTATACGAATAACTTGAAAGAAATATAGAGAAATACAAGCGCAGAAAGATGAAAAAAGAGAGAAGAAAATTTAAATTATCGCCCCTGGGGATTTATGCTGTCTTAGCTTATTCTTTTCTTTACTTACCCTTAGCGGTGGTAATAGTTTTTTCTTTTAGTCCTACAAAATCTATTGTTGGATTTTCTGGTTTTACTACCAGGTGGTATATTAAATTGTTTAACGATGAAGCTCTAATCGCGGCACTTATACATTCATTACAGGTGAGTCTTACGGCAGTGAGTATTGCCGTCGTTGTTGGGACGAGTGGCGCCTTTTTTTTAGTAAGAGCGAATTTTCCAGGAAAGCAACTTTTCAGGAGCCTTTCCCAGTTACCTCTGATTCTACCAGGAATTATTTTGGGTATAGCTTTACTGATACTGTTTATGAACCTGGGTTTTGAATTGTCCATGTTTTCGATTTTAATGGGACACGTATGCTTTACTACACCAGTGATAATGTTTCAAGTAGCCAGCAGACTCCAAAGACTGCCAAGATCATTTGAGTATGCGGCAAAAGATCTTGGAGCGACTCCGGTCAAAACCTTTTGGTATGTGACGCTTCCTATGATACGAACTGCCATAATCGGGGGGGCACTCCTCGCATTTACTATGTCTTTTGATGAGATTATCATTACCTATTTTTTGACTGGTACCTGGACAACTCTTCCCGTGTTTATCTACGGCATGATGCGTTTTGGTCTGTCCCCGCAGGTGTTCGCTATTTCGACCGTGGTGCTAACTTTTGCTATGGTTTTAATAGTTTTAATGGCTAAATTTACGGCCGTCCGAGAGGAACTCTAAAGTCGGATGATTGAAGGAGCAAAGAGTGAGACTCAATAGGTATAAGATTCTTTCTGAAGATGATTTGTCAAGGATTCACCAGGCTTCTTTAAAGCTTCTCTCAGAGACAGGAATGGTGATCCACAGTAAGAAAGTTGTCGAGTTATTAAAAGAGGCTGGGGCCAAAGTTGATCTTGAGAGAAAATGGGTGAGAATCCCTAAAGATTTGATTGAAATTACTCTCAATCGTCTTCCTTCGGAAATTGTCCTCTATGACAGGAATAAAAATCCGGCTTTGACTCTGGGAGATAATGAAAGCCACCTGGCCAGCGGTCATAATGCCATATATGTACTTGATTCGAAGACGCTCACCCGTCGAGCCGCCACCAAAAAAGATGTGGCCCGTTTTGCCAGACTTGCTGATGCTCTTGAGAATATTCATCTGGTGAGCGCTCAGGCTATACCACAGGATGTTGTGCCCAAAGCATCTTTACTTCATGCAGTTGAGGCAATTTTCAACAACACTGAAAAACACCTGTATTTTTCTCCTGAGAGCTGTGAGG
>DAOVDY010000174.1 GCA_030669265.1 Desulfobacteraceae bacterium
TGGGGTAATCAAATACGGTCATACACATTCAATCCTTACAGATTAGTAAAAGATCACAGGACAAACCATGAAGTTGGGGATGTTGATAGAGTGATGAATGGGGATATTGATATATTTATAGATGCCTACCTAAAATGGCTGCAGAATTAAAATCTTATCCACCTTTGTAGGCTGATTCCATATCCTTAATGTATAAATCAATGCCCTTCACAATGCCAGAAGCAGCCCTCTTAAGGTATGTCTCACTTTTAAGGCGTCTATTTTCTACTGAATTCGTAATATATCCTACCTCTACCAGAATTGAGGGCATCTCGGCACCAATTAGTACATAGAATGGTGCTTGCCTTACGCCCCTGTTCCTAACTATTTTGTATCCTTTTCGCAGCTCCTTTACCAAACCATTGTGCACAAATTTTGCCAGTCTACTCGACTCATTTATCTTTGTGTTAAGCATAAGGTCATTGAGAATCATCTGGAGGTCGCTTATATTTTTTGTAGAGGTAGCATTTTCTCTTGCAGCCACATTCATGCTCTCTTCATCTAAGGCTATATTCAAGATATAGGTCTCTAAGCCTTGTAATTTTCTATTCTTATGCGCATTTGCATGAAGGGAGATAAATAGATCTGCCCCTTTCATATTGGCAATTGCGGTTCTTTTTTCCAAAGGCAAGAATACATCACTTCTTCGGGTTAAAATAGCCTGGCAATGAAGATCTCTTCTCACCCTTTCTGCCACTAAATTTGCAAGCTTAAGCACAACATCTTTTTCTCTTAGGCCATTTCTTCCAATAGCACCCGGATCTTTTCCGCCATGGCCTGCATCAATTACAATCTTCTTTACTCCTAAACCTAACTGTTTAGCTAAAGATATGCCTTCTTTTTTGCTTTCATTTGTTGCTTTTTCTTTCTGGGACTTTTTAGCAATTACCCTTTTTTCGGGCTTTAATTTATGCTCCTTACCCTGTACATCAACCACAATCCGAAAGGGGTCATAAAGGTGAAAGATCCTATATCCTTCCATATTATCAATATCGAGGACAACCCTGACAGTTTTTTTGTCGTGTTGAGCAGCCCGTGCCCTTCTTAACAGTCCGTCTTTAATGAGAATAGAACTCTCTATCTCCTTGCTAATGCATGAATTTTGTAGATCTAAAAAAAGGCGTCTTGGCTTACTAAGGTCCGGGTCCTTCTTTAGTAAATGTTTCTTATATTTGACTGGGTTCTCCAAGTCGACAACCACCCTCGTGTAAGTTGAGGTCGACCAATGCCTGATATTCTTTATTGCGATTAATTTCTTTTTCTTGGACTTGATTTCCTTGACACTTCTTTTTGCCAATCTTTTCTTGCCTAAGAGACGTTCCAGCTTATCCATCATCTTAGATGCTTTAACCCTTGCATCTCCCTTTGGAAACTTTATCTCTACCTTTAAAAATTCAACATAGGCCTGCTTTGGATCCTTTTTATACCTATAAAAGATCTCCCCCAATCTGTATTGGGCATCATCAGCCAATCTATGGGTCTTGTATTTCTCTACCATTTCTCGATAGAGTGATACGGCCGTGTCAATATCAGAATTCCTCATTGAATAACCATAGAGATTAGTCCATAATTTACAAGCAGCGAATATAGCCCGCGCTGCCTCATCTGTATCTGGAAATGTCTTATAAGCCCTTTCATATCTCTTGATGCATTTCTCCCAATTATGCCTGTATTTCTTTTTAGCTTTAGATTGATAAAGTTGCTTTGTGCACGCCTCTGCCTTTTGTAAAAGAGTTTTGGCAGAATCGGATTTTGCGATAGCAACTCGATGAGAGGTGGTGAAAAACAGGGCAAGGAACAGGGGTAAAAAGAAAAATATCAGCAAATATTTTCCAAGTATCAATCTGTGTATCATATAAGAACCCTTTGATTTAACGTATAGGAAATTCTATCCCGCTGTATGCGGGAAAATAATAGATTTTTTAGCTGCAATATATCGCATTCACCTGCAATGATGGAGCGCCTGCCCTATTAAATAGTGTTTTTTATTGAAATAGGCGATTATTGTGCTCCTCAGATTATCCTACAATATGGGCGTTTAAAAACTCATATTTAACGGGGTAAAAGTCCTGGAGTAATGGTTAGGAAGACCTGAAGAATTATTTTTTTACTATATACCCATCACTCCAATACTCCACTACTCCAATTGGGGCAAAGCCCTAAATACGGGAATACAGAGATTTAAGAAGACACATTACCATTAGACACGTTAGGAGAAGATGACTTTATGATATCTATAGAATCCCATTTCAAGCACTGTGGGCACTTCCACACGAGTTCATCTGGTCTGTATCCACAATTGCTACATTGAAACTTTAAATATGGGTAATCTAATATTACAAGAAGATCTTTGTATGCCTCTAAGGCCTCTTCATTTCTGCCTTCCTTAAAAAGTACCTCCCCTAAAAATTTTCTCGCATTTAAAAAGGAGGGGACCGATTTAATAGCCTGATTCAGTTCATCCAAAGCAGAGTCTGTCTCCCCCTTATTATAGAGATACTTGGCTAAGGCTAAACTTATAAAGCTATCAGAATTTTTTCGGGCAGACTCTCGTAAAAAATCCTCTACGCCCTTTAGATTCTTCATCGTTGAATAGGTCTTTTCTAACCTTTGATAGACCAGAAAAGTAAACTGAGGTGCCACATCAACTACCCTCTTCCATGTAGATAAGGCTTTTTTATGCTCCTGCTGACTAAAATAGAGATCACCCAAATGAAGATAGATGTCAACGCATTTATCAAAGATAGAGATAGCCTTTTTGTAAGACTTCTCAGCACTTACTATATCACCGTTCTTTTCCTGTATCTTCCCTAACTCTGTTTTTTGATGGGCAAGGATATGCCGGTGATCACCCTTTATGATTTTTGAGATAGACTGTCTCGTTTTAAAGGCTTTTTCCCAATCGTACATATCTTCGTAAATTCGTTCGATCTGCTCAAGGGCTTCTATATTGTTTGGGTCATCCTCAAGAACTTCCTGAAATGCCGATATCGCACGATTTAAAAATCCACCCTTCCTGTAATCTAGCCCCAGATCAAAGGTTGCCCTTAACCTTACCTCTTTGTCCAGATTAGGTCTTAAAATTATTCCCTGTCGTATCCTTATAGCCCTCTCTATATCTCCCTTAGATCTATAAAGATGGCCCAAAGCGACATAGGTCTCGATAGTATCTGAGTTAACCTGAACCGACTTTGTGAACTGTTCGATAGCTTGATCTGGCTTATCGGAAAGCATAGACTGAATGCCTTGAAAAAAAGCCTTATCTCCCTTATCAAGCTTTTTCCTAAACTTTTCAGCACTTCTTGATCTAATAAACCTGTCTATAAGGAAGCCACCTACAAAGGCAATGATTAACCAAAAACCAAATCTAATATTAAGATTGCTAAAAAATAAATTTTTGATTTCTTCCCACATATAGAACTTAGCTCCGCTTGGCTCCACAATTGGAATAATGGCCTGCCCTGCCTGCCCTGGCGCGACTTCCTTGGCAAATATTGCAATTTCTATATTATTTCTAAGTCCTGG
>DAOVDY010000072.1 GCA_030669265.1 Desulfobacteraceae bacterium
GAGTTTTTTGGGAGAGGCACGGGTTAAATCCTCGACGACGATGGCGACCTTATCAGAAGGGGAAAGAGAATCTTTCAAAGCCTTTGCGTGGATAGGGTTTTTTAGGGCATTTCTGGTGAGTTCTCTCACATCCTTTTGTGAAGGATACTCGTCAAGATTGGCAAATGTAACGAGATTCCATTGGGAAGGGATTTCAAAGGGTATTTTTTTATGCCTATGAAAAATGAATGCGCTTTTCATTGTCTTCTGACTCGCTTTTACCCACCTTAACTTTTTAAGGCTCACTGTGATAACGAGTTATGTCAATATCCATGATGTATAGCCAAGGGCTGATTCGTGTATCACTCACTTGATGCTTTTTGCCAGATAGAAACACGTTTATGATATTTTATCAAGTAAAAGGCCCTCAAGAACTCTTTATCTAAGGCCCATTTTAGATATTGACTTTATGACAAAATGATGAAAAATATAAACTATCTTATTAATCTCTAAACCTTACAAAAGGAGGATAAAATGAAAAAGGGAAGCATATTATTTGTTTGTGGCATCTTTCTGGTCTGCATGCTCTTTATCATCTCAACTGCATCGGCGAAAATGGTGATAAAATTTGGCCACGTTGCGCCTACCTTTCACGGGCAAAGCGTTGGAGTAGATCATTTTGCCAAGTATGTCATGGAAAAAACTAACGGAGAGATTGAAGTCAGGACCTATCCCATGGGGCAACTTGGCGGTGAGCGCTCCATGGCAGAGCAGGTTCAATCAGGGACACTTCAGTTGGCTGCTATCACCTGTGCTGTACTTTCCAACTTTGTCCCTCAGGCTGCCCTGATTCCACTGCCTTTTGTATTTCCTGACAGGCGAACCGCCTATGCTGTTCTGGACAGCGAGATAAGGGACAAGCTCTTCAGTTATTTCCCTGCAAAGGGATTTATGGCATTAGGATTTACAGAGAATGAATTCAGGGATCTAACCAATTCGAAGAGACCAATCAGGAAACCGGAGGATCTAAAGGGCCTCAAGATTAGACTTATGGAAAGCCCGGTCTACCTTGATACCTTTAGGCAAATGGGCGTGAACCCTGTGCCCATGCCATTTCCCGAGGTGTACAATGCACTTCAGCAGGGCGTAATTGACGGTCAGGACAATCCCCTTTATACCTCAATACTGATGAAATTCACAGAGGTTAACAAATACGTCACCATTACTCATCATATATTAACTGAATGTCCTATTGTTGCCAACATAGATTGGTGGAACAAATTGCCTGCCAAATATCAAAAAGTCCTTAGAGAAGCGGCTTACGAAACAGAAGTCGTCAACAGGGGCCACACTATGCGCGACAAACTTTCCATGAGTGTAATGACCAAAAAGGACCCGAAAACAGGAAAAGTCATTCCGGGGCCAAGCATTTATGCCGTGGCCAGAAAACAGGGCGTGCAGATCATAGAACTTACCCCATCTGAAAGGGAGGCATTTAAGGAGGCCATGACCCCTGTTTATAAAAAGTACAGGGAGATCATAGGACCCGATCTGTTTGATGCCTTTATGGCAAAAATCAAAGAGGTCAATAAATATTGTAAACCTTAGTTCTTCCAGCAAAGAATGATGCCCTTTTTTGATCAAGAGGCCTGGAAGAATGACAATTTCTAACAGGCCTCTTTCATTTTACTGCAAGAAAAATGTCCAAAATCCTGCGGATTCTAAACAATATTGAAGAATTAGTCCTGGGCTTCACCCTCCTTGGCCTGGCGATTTTTGTCTTTATCCAGGTCGTCTTAAGGTACGGGTTTCATTTTGCGTACAGCTGGGCAGAGGAACTGGGTAGGTATATGACCATTTTCTTTACCTTCCTTGGCGCCAGTCTGGGTATAAAATACGGCACTCATTTCAGCGTTGAGGCCCTTGTCCAGTACCTTCCTAACAGGTATTTCCATCTGGTTAAGGCAGTAGTAAATCTCATATGCGGTTTGTTTTTTCTTATCGTGATATATTTCGCCTGGCTCCAGATTACAAAACTCCATAAATACGGGGCATTGACCGCTACACTTCGTATGCCAATGTATGTCCCTTATATACCCATTCCCCTGTTTTCTGTTACTATAGCCTCAAGATTTTTTTACCACTGTTATATGCATGCTGTTAGTTTTATTAAAAATGAACCCAATAAGTAAAGTTATGGAATTTACATGATCCCGACACTGATTATCTCTTTTATTATTCTTCTTCTGATAAGCGTACCCATATCCATAACCCTGGCAACTGTTACCGCAATAGCCCTGTATTTTCATGCATCTGTCCCTCTCCTTGTCATCCCCCAACAACTTTTCAATGCCCTCGACAACTTTGTTATGCTCGCCGTGCCGTTTTTCATACTTGCCGGGGCAATAATGACAGAGGGGTCCATCGCCCGCCGCCTGATTAATGTGATGAACGTCTTTGTTGGACGTATCAGGGGTGGAGGAGCGGTTACCTCTGTTATTGCCTGCATGTTTTTTGCCGCGCTTTCGGGATCAAGTCCGGCTACCGTGGTAGCCATTGGCTCCGTAATGATTCCCGCATTGACTAAATCCGGTTATGATGAAAAATTTTCAATAGGGCTTTTAACCTCTGCCGGTTCATTAGGTATTGTTATACCCCCAAGCATTCCCATGATCTTCTATTGCCTTGTTATGAACGTATCTGTGGCCGAGTTATTTATGGCCGGGATCTTGCCAGGGTTTCTTATCGGGGGCCTCTTCATAGGCTATACCATCTATATGGCCAGGAAACATAACTGGAAAGATAGAAGAGTATATACATTCAAGGAAGGCCTAAAAATTATCAAGGATGGGATATGGGGGCTGCTGTTGCCCGTAATTGTCCTGGGAGGAATTTATACCGGCATTTTCACGCCCACGGAAGCAGCAGCAATTTCAGTTGTTTATGCCCTTTTTGTGGAGGTTGTAATTCACAGAGAAATGACCTTCGCAAAATTAAAGAAGGCCTTGGTCGAATCGGCAGTTTTATCTGCCTGCCTCCTTTTTATTCTCTCCTGTGCCATGACATTTATCTGGTTATTAACAGCAGAGCAGATACCCATGAGAGTGGCAGAATTTACAGTGGGGTTTGCCAAGAACTGGTGGTTATTTCTACTCCTTGTGAATATCCTCTTTCTGATTATGGGTTCTGTCATGGACGATGTGTCTGCCATGATTATCCTCTCTCCCCTATTCTTCGAAACATTAAGAAGATTCAATATCGACCTGGTCCACTACGGAATAGTAATGGTTCTGGTTATTGAGTTCGGTTTTTTAACTCCCCCATTTGGGCTGAACCTTTTTGTCACTATGGGAATCACCAAGAAGAATCTGGTTGAGGTAAGTAAGGCGGTTTTACCTTTCCTGGTTCTTCTTCTCATTGCCCTGTTTTTCATCAGCTATATCCCGGCAATTTCACTTTATCTTCCGACTAAATTCCTGAGATAGTTTATTAGGTGGGTTTCGCTAATTTTATGCCTCTTTCCAGAGACTAAGAACGGTTTGGAATACTGCAAAACAGAGCACAACCCAGCGTCTTTTTTACGCTTAACCCACCCTACATAAAGGTAATAGCAATGTTGCTTTTCTTTTGTTAACCTTCACTAATCTATAACTTCAGACCTCGTTATTTGATCAAAGGATTAGGTCCGTTTTTTGGACATCACCCTCATCATAATGGCTATATGGAGCCAAATTGAGGAATTGTGAATTTAGGGATTGAGGGATTAAGATAAGGAAAAGATTCATATTTCAATTCCTAAATTCCTGAATTCCTAAATACCTAAATTCTACGAGTGTCCAATTTTCATGCAAGCTGTACAAAAACAAACGAGAACAATTACTTAACCACGCAACTTCTTAACCACTTAACGAGGTCTGAACTTTGAACCCCTGAACCATTGAACCCGTGAAAGGTTACAATTTTTCCAATACAGCCAGGACTGGTCTGAGACGAGAAAAAAGGCCATTTCTGGCTGGACACTATTTAGTATCCAACCGCCTTTAAGGCCCAGATTACAAAGCAGGTTGTCTGGGTGTTTGCCTTCTTTTTCTTCTTAAACTCCTTGGGCGTATTACTAACAAAAACACCATTTGGCCTCTGTACATCCGCCAGATATTCAACAGCCCTCTGTGCCTTCTTGTTGTATCCTTTTACACTTGACAGGGCAAGAATGGCATAAGCAGTGAGTTCAGGGTCAGAACTGGTTGCTGGGTGACAGAAGATAACAAATCCTCCATTACGCGCTGTCTGTGTCTCCGTAAGCCAGGCGAGCCCTTTCTGCATGCACTTTGATCCTGGTCTCTCACCATAACTTGCCAAGGCAACAAGAGCCCAGGATGTTCCCAGTGATAAGGATTTTCCGCCTTTTGGCATGCCCCAACCCCCGTCAAGATTTTGAGCCTCTTTTATCCAGGCGATGCCGCGCTTGACAGATGGGTCACTACCGGGAATACCTATCATTTTAAAGGCCGCTAAAACTACCCCTGTATAAATGGATAGACTTGGTCCCTTCAGGCCAGACCTCCAACCTCCATCATTATTCTGGACATCTTTTAACCAGGACACACATCTATTGATACTGTCTTTTCCCTGGCGTGATTCTTTCAAGGCCATTATTGCAAAGGCAGTATGAGCCGCGTTACTATTAAAGCTCCCGTTTTTGCCCTGGGAGGAGATGATATAAGCAAGCCCATCTAGCCCTTGTTTATATCTCTCATCCCCCAACTTTATATTCATAAATATAGATCTTGTTGCCCATAGTGTAGCCTCTAAGTCACTCCCACCCTCTTTTTCAACGAGAGGCCAGCTCCCGTCAGGATTCTGGATTTTCAATACATAATTCATGGCGTTCTTCATAACAGCCTGCCCAGGTCCCTTGACCTCTGCCATTGACATAGAAAAAAAGAATAAGGCCTGAGTAATGATTACAGCCAATACAAAAGGAACATGTTTTTTTCTCATCTTTCTCCTCCTTTACTAAGAATTAACACAGAAAAACCGATCATACCTTAATACCAATGGGATACCCGACGATCGGGGCTACAGCCATAACGAAAAATTTTACTTGAATTTGTCTAATTGAATGGCATCACCAGACATTCTTCCATAAAAAAAGTAGGCAAAAAATTATTTACATTACTATCACCCTCTAAATATTTTTTATATCATAGTTCTCTTACTGGTGTCCAGAACTTCAGCGCAATATCTTTGCCAGGTCACAGCAGTCAACCTGACAGAATCGCCACTACATTCTCCAAAACGAGGTTGTCATTGATTAAGACTGCGCTTTGCCCTTGCTTGTCAAGCAAGAAAGGGCTAAAATTGCAAAATTCGGGTATGATATGGTTACGGGAATGTTTGTAGTAAAAGGCTTTAACAGGGAGAATCAAGGCAACTTT
>DAOVDY010000211.1 GCA_030669265.1 Desulfobacteraceae bacterium
CTATGCAAAGTAAAAGAGGTCTGTCTCTTAGCTCCCCCGATTACCTATTCAGAAGGTAATCGGGGGAAATCTTAAGATCTTCACCTTAACCCGGGCATTGGAATCATGGAAAGCTTCATTTGATGGGCATAGTTATATAAATTCAGAGGCATTATTCCCTGGCCCAGACCTGATTTAATGGAGTCAAATTATAAGGCTTTCATTTCCGAGATATTACGATAGTAGCATTTCAATACATTTAAGTCGCGCCAGGACGGGCCATCATTCCACTACTCCAATATTCCCTCCGGGGCGTAGGCCTTACGCCGGAGGCCAATTGCGTAGCGACCTGCCCGCAACGCTCTCGCTTGCGAGGCGGGCGGGAGCGAAGCTAAGTTCTAATCATGTGGTCATCTTTATCAAAATTTATAGACCGGCTCAGTGAATGGATAGGGAAGGCATCTGCTTGGCTCATCCCCCTGCTAATAGCCGAGCTTGTCTACGATACCATTGCAAGATACGTATTCAACGCCCCAACAGCGTGGTCTTATGACATCTCTTATATGCTCTATGGCGCTGCCTTTATGGGAGGTGCATCGTATACTCTTCTGCTTGATGAGCATGTACGGATAGAGGTCATATATGAAAAAGTCTCCCGGAGATCAAGGGCAATCATAGACGCTATTGGCTACGTGATATTTTTCTTTCCGTCTATGGGCGCCCTTCTTTATTTTGGTACAGAATTTACCATAAAGTCATGGAAGTTATTGGAAACCTCTGGGGAGAGCATGTGGTCTCCCCCTATTTATCCGTTTAAAACAATCATTCCAATAACAGCACTTTTACTCATTCTTCAGGGAATTGTGCAATTTATCCGCTGTTTAGTTTCTATTAAGAAAGGGAAGAAATCACTTGATCACCAGCCCTGAGATTTTGCTCATCATACTATTTGCGGGTCTTATAATTGGACTTGCAATTGGATTTCCTGTGCCCTTTGTTATGCTTGGTATTTCTCTTATAGTGGGCGTTTTGGGTGTAGGACACGGATTCTTCTATATGATGATCCTTCGGGTTTTTGAGACCATGGAGAATTATATCCTCGCAGCCATCATCCTGTTTGTTTATATGGGAATAATGCTAGAACGTTCTGGAGCAGCTGAAAGACTTTTTTCATCAACACATATCCTTTTAGGGGGACTAAGAGGAGGACTGGCCTTAACTGTTATAGCCGTCTGCACCATTATGGCCGCTGCAACGGGAATTATGGGGGCCCCTGTAATTATCATGGGACTCTTTGCCCTTCCAGAGATGCTGAAAAAGGGATATGACAAGGCACTGAGTTGTGGGAGTATTTGCGCCGGGGGGACACTGGGCATCCTGATTCCTCCTAGCATAATGCTGGTAGTATACGGCCCTATGGCTGGAGTATCGGTTGGCAGGCTTTTTATGGCCGCTATTATACCTGGATTGATTCTTTCAGCCCTGTATGTAGTTTACATCATTGTACGGTGTTTTCTTAACCCGGAATTAGGCCCTGCATTGCCCCTTGAACAGAGGCAATTGCCACTAAGGAAAAAACTTTTAATGATAGTAACTTCAATGCTCCCCACGCTTTTTCTTATCCTTGCAGTGTTGGGGACTATCTTCTTTGGCATAGCTGCCCCTACAGAAGCAGCTGCTGTAGGGGCATTTGCCAGCATTCTGTTAGCCCTTTTCTATCGAAAGCTCAACTGGAAGACCCTTAAAGACTCAGTTTATCAAACATTACGGGTTTCCAGTATGATTATGTTAATAGTGGCTGCGGCCTTTGTTTTTACAGGAACCTTTATGCTGGTAGGAGGTGGAGATTTAGTAAAAGGCTTTTTATTAGGCTTACCAATAGGCAGATGGGGTATCCTGGCAATGATGATGACTGCCTTCTTTATCTTTGGCCTCTTTATGGAATGGGTTGGTATAGTCCCAATTCTTGTCCCGATTTTCACACCTATTATTGCAGAGCTTGGCTTTGATCCATTATGGGCTGCCATGCTTTTCTGCGTTACCATGCAGACATCCTTTCTTACGCCTCCCATGGCACCGGCACTTTTTTACATAAAGGGTGTAGCACCTAAAGGTGTAGATTTTGGTCGACATATAGTTGCCGGTACCATCCCTTTCATCGCTCTCCAGGTAGTCGGGGTTGCCTTACTCGCAGTCTTTCCACAACTTGCCCTATGGCTTCCCAGGTTGATGATAAAGTAGAGGTTTCTGATTCCTCGATTGCAGAAAGGTGGCGGATAAAATTATTTTATTAGGAGGTACTTATAATGCGATCAGACATACTAAAGAAAGACATTGAAACCCTTCCGCACCGTGCATTATTAATGTCCTCAGGTCTAAAAGAGGAGGATTTTGACCTAAATAAACCCTTTATTGGTGTTGCAAATAGCTACAACGATATTATTCCCGGCCATATCCACCTGAATGAACTAACTCAGGAGGTAAAACGAGGCATCAGAGATGCTGGGGGAGTCCCATTGGAATGGGGCGTTCCCGGTGTTTGCGATGGCGTTGCTATGTTTGTGGAGATGAGACTCAGTCTTCCGAGCAGAGAGAATATTGCTGATAATGTTGAAATTATGACCTTATCGCACTCCTTAGATGGGTGGGTTGGCGTAACAGACTGTGATAAAATTACTCCAGGGATGTTAATGGCAGCAGGAAGACTAAACATCCCCGCCATCATGCTTACAGGCGGCCCTATGAAGGCAAATGTCATAGATGGAAAGAAACACCATCCCATCGAAGGATTTGGTATTGTTGGTCAGGTTAAATCAGGCAAGATAACTAAAGAAGAAGCTGAAAAAATGCTTCCCTCTATGGTTTGCGGAGCAGGGTCCTGCGTTGGTCTTTACACGGCAAATACCATGGCAGTTGTTACTGAGGTATTGGGCATGTCAGTGACCAAATGTGCAACAACTCTGGCAATAGATCCGCTCAAGAGAAAACAGGCGTATGAATCTGGCAAAAAAATTGTGGAATTGGTTAGAGAGGATATTAAGCCCAGGGACATAATGAAAAAGGCTTCCTTTTTCATTATGTCCCTGGGCTTAATATCCTCTCTAACCAATTCCACAATTTTTTTGCCAGATTCATACGCCTGTTTTCTCTTGAGCGGATCTATTGCCAG
>DAOVDY010000142.1 GCA_030669265.1 Desulfobacteraceae bacterium
AGAATAGACATCAGAGCTCTCCCTTCATCTCTAAGTATTTGGCTGCGGTGATTGTACCAATAAAATTAAGCAGGGCATAGACCATGCTGATATCTACAAACATCTCCACCCTATTATAGATAAAACCCATAAGCAAAAGAATGACCAGGGTCTTGGTACCAATAGCAGAGATAGCTGCAATCCTGTTTAGGACACCTGGCCCAAATACAGCCCGGTAAAGACACAGGAATACAAGGCTAAACAGACCCATTCCGAATAATAAAAAGATATTCATCTATTCACCCCTAAATCTTCTTCATCCTCTGGAAGTATTCCTCCTGTGGATATATCAAAAAAGACGGAAAACATGACCGCCATTACAGCAAGTCCAACGCCAATCTCAATCCCTAATATACCAAGAGACCTTGCCTGGGCTGGTATTACCTTCAAGATGGTAGATAGCCCTCCATAATCCAGATAATTCCTTCCCATAATGAGACACAGCAATCCAATCCCTGAATAAAGTAGTATACCAAAGGTGCTAAGGAGGCCGGCTTTAAGCTCAGACATTCTTTTTTTTGCATCTTCAAGACCATGGGTTATAAGATACAAAATATAACTTGCACCTAAGATAACACCCCCCTGAAAGCCTCCTCCTGGGCTGTGATGACCGTGCATAATAACATAGAGGGCATAAATCTGAATAAATGGTACAAGTACCCTCGATACTGTTCTTGTAATGATATCATCTGAGATACTGATCATTTGAGTGCCCCAAATATACTTGCAACATCTAAAACATCCTGAATATATACGTGGTCTGCCTCCATAATGACATGAGCGATTTTATCTTCCATCTCTCCGGTATTAAGATCATAGGCAACCTTTCTATCCAGGGCATGTACAAAAAACTCCCCTTCCCTGATATCTATGGTAATGGTACCTGGAGTAAGGGTAATGGAATTGGCTAAAGCAACCCATGAAATGTCACTCTCCAATTTTGTGTTAAACCGTATTATCTGAGGATCTATCGGCATCTTTGGGGACAGGGCCAAATAGGCCACATGCAGATTTGCCGAAAAGATCTGGCCCATGAACCAGGGGCCAGCGAGAAAGAATCTCCGGGCCCTTGTCCTAAAGTCTCCAAGCCTGATATTGAAAAATAAGAGATCGTGACATAGGTATGCAACAAGCACAGAACAGATACCACCAAGGGTAAGATGAAAGTAATCAAAACGTCCTGAGAGTAAAATCCAGAAGGCAAAGAGAATAAAGAAGGTGAGAAAAAAATTTCGTAGCGCTAATCGTGATTTCTTAGCACTCAACAGGAGAGCCTTGGCTTCTCGTTTCTCTGTGAGGGATTTTGTTTCACTGGTGAACTTTGCAGAAGTGTATAATAATTCCCTGGCCTCATCTCTGGCCTTTTCGCTATTTTTACCCTTCTCAAGAATCTCAAAGGCCTTATAGACTGCCTGCACCAATACCGTAACTTCCATATCTATCCTTTTTCAACTATTCAGCCACAAAGACACTAACCTGCCCGCCATCCGGCAGGCGGGGACCCAAAGACAAAATGAATATAAATTGAATAACTGAGTTTCTTTATTGATAAAAAGGCTATTAAAAAGAATAATTCTATAATCTTGGTGCCTGGTGGCAAGTTACCTCCTAAGAAACTAAATGTGGAACAGAGCATGGAGCGAAGCGCCTGGGTCATTTGCTGAGTAGTTACATCCTTTGTGACTTAAGGAATAATCAAAACAGGCACGGTAGATTCCTCTGCTACCCGATAGCACGCACTCCCTGAGAAGATTTCCCTAAAGATGCCCTTTGAATCATATCCCATTGCAATAAGGCTGGCATTATAGTCTTTTGCCGCCAATAAAATCTCTTCTGGTGTCTTGCCAGCATAAATATGAGATTCAGCATCTATCTTTTCCTCTAAGCAGATCTCTCTAATCTCCTCAACCCTGTCCCTAATTTGCCTGATAGCCTTAACAGTCGGTTTTTCAGTCAACACATATACTGCGTCTATTAGTCCTACAAGTGCCTTCACGCCTATAATATAAAGCAATGTCCTTTGAGTTGAATCAGACCAGTTGATAGCAAGAATTATATTATCAAACAAGCCTTTTGTGGAAAAACTCCCTTCCTCACCATTTTCATGAATAAGCAGGAGGGGAAGACGAGTATTTTTTATCAGATTTCTCACTACAGAGCCTTTCAACATCTTTCTCTTTTCTCTATTGAGGTGAGCTACAATAAAGGATGCATTCTCTTTATTGGCTGAATCTAAAATTCTTGGAATAAGCGGTCCTGATCCCTTATCTCTCTTAAGGTTTATTCCATGCTCAGATAACTTCTCCTTCAATCCCTGTGGAAGGCTTTCGGAGAAAAGGATAATTTCCTCGAGTCCAATCTTCTTTATATCCAGCAATCCTTCAAGGAAATCATAGGTTGGCTCTTTCAGATATGGTATATAGAGAATTTTCTTTATTTTTACAGGCACTACTATTTAACCTCAGTTGGTACAATCAAGATAGGTAATTCCGATTTATCTGCGAGAGAATGGGCTACACTGCCTGACCATTTTTCCTTCCAGATACTCCTCCTTTTCGCTCCAAGAACAATCATGGTAGCCCTGTGTTCGGAGGCCCCTTTTTCAATCTGCTCTTCTGTATTGCCAATATAAAGATGGGGCCGTGCATCAAATCTTTCGTTAACGAGAATATCACATACTTCATCTAATCTCTTTTTATTATTCCTCTCCAATTTTTGTGCTTCCATTTTGGATATTTTGGCAACATCCTTTTCGCCCATCACATGAACGATATCAACTCTCTTCACCGCACCTTTTAAAGCAAGGACATAGTCAAGAACCTTTTCAGAAGATACTGACCAATCAAGCCCTAAAAGGAGTCTCTCAAATGGGTTCTCACCCACCTTTCCGGACTGTGACAGATAATTATATATTAAAACCGGCTTATCAGCTCTCCTCAGAAGCTCCGATGTTTCTGAACCGGAATAAAGTTCCTCAAATTTAGCCCTTTTACGCCGAGCAGTTACAATGAGATCCACTTTTTCAATTTCAGTAACAGAGAGGATTTTAGGTACTATATTGCCAATGGCTATATGGGCCACAACCTCCATTCCCTCCTCAAACAGAGTTTCCGCCCAATCGATAAATCGAATATCAGCTATCTCTTTTAACTTCCGTTCTTCCTGCTTTAGATAACCGGCGCCCCTCCTCATGGCTACTTTATCCCTGGATATTACATGGAGAAAAACCACATTATTCATACCTGCCTTTCTCAGGGCCATCAATGATTGTAAGGCATCTAACCATAACTCCTCAAACTCGGACACAAAAAGTATCTTTGATATTTTCATAATATCTCCCAATTCCTCTTAATTTAGATCAGCCTAAAATTTTCTTTAATGTTTCAGCCAGATCTTCCGGCTCTACTGGTTTTTCAAGATATGCCTGTGGTTCTGGTACGGTTTCATCACCAAACTCAGTCAAGGCCGCCTGGGATCTAAGAAATGTCCTTTTAGAAACACCGGAGAGCATAGCAACCGGAATATCTTTTAAGTTTGGATCGAGCTTTAATTCATGATACATCTTAATGCCACTCTCTCTTGGCATCAGTATATCCAGTAGAATTAGATCTGGTTTCTCCTTTCTTGCCTTCTCCATCCCCTCTTCACCATCTATTGCCATGATTGGTATATAACCATTTTCCTCCAGAACAGTTGTAACAAATGTCCTTGTATCGGCATCATCTTCAACATTGAGTACCTTTTTGGCCATTGTAAATCCTCCATTTACTAAAGTTTATTGGGTTTCTTGCCTGCCCGTCCCGCTCTGTGGGGCGAGGCGGGCGGGAGTTCGTTGTGTTTGGATCATGTAAGGCAATCTGCCTACTGCTTACTGCCTACTGCTTTTGCTACCTCTTGATATGGTAAGTAGATGGTGAATGTGGTTCCATTCCCTGGTTCAGAGGCCACGTTAATTTTCCCTCCATTCTCCTTAATTATCTTTTCAGTGACCAATAGCCCTAAT
>DAOVDY010000203.1 GCA_030669265.1 Desulfobacteraceae bacterium
AGTAAGTATGCCTATCTCTCCTTTGGAAACAAGGCCTCCGCGTATGGCCTTCATAAAACCAGCCATAGACTCTCCTCCTTGGGTACAGGCAATATGACCATTTCTGTTTGCTATTATCATAGCATCCATTATCTCCTGTTCTGTTACCTGAATAACGAATATTCTTTTTTGACCTGCTGCCTGATTATATTCCCTAACTAAATCAATTACACGTGGCATAGAAACAGGGTTTCCGATCATAGCTGCCTGCGCCACACTCGCCTTTACGGTAACCGGCTCAAATTGCTGTTTGGAAGGCTCATCTTCTAAGTAATAGCGGTATACAGGATCAGCATGATCTGATTGGACACCAATGATTTTTGGTAGTTCAGTAATGATATTGGCCTTTAGAAATTTTAAGAATCCACTCATGATTGCAGTGATATTGCCTGCATTGCCAATCGGAACAATTACAACCTTATCAGCCACCAGGTAGTCAAAATCTTGTGCTATTTCAAAGGCGAATGATTCCTGTCCCAGGATTCTCCAGCTGTTTTTGGAATTTAAAAGGGCAACATTATAATTCTCACTTAACTCCTCTACTACCTTCATACAGTCATCAAAGACGCCGGGCATCTCTAACACCGTTGCTCCATTCCCAAGGGGCTGTAAAAGCTGCTGCATTGTGACCTTTCCTTTTGGGAGAAGAACTACTGATCTTACAAGATCGGTTAGATATGCTGAATAGAGTGCACCTGAGGCGGAAGTATCACCAGTAGAGGCGCATATGGTTAATAAATCTTTTATATTGTTATTTTTTGCATAGTAATTTAAAAAACTTAACGCACAGGCCATCCCTCTATCTTTAAATGATAGGCTCGGATTCAGTCCCTCATTTTTAAAATAGAATGGTCCGCCTATGGCGGATTCGAGAGCTTGGTTGGCCATAACTGTGGGGGTATGTGCTTCTCCGAGATATAGTATGAATTCCAAGGGAATAATGGGGGCAACGAACTCATAATAGCAGAAAATACCCTTAAGGGGGTTGAAATTAAGCATCCTCCTGTAGTCAAAGATTCGTCTCCATAAATCACCATTTCTATTTTGTATTTCTTCTTCTCCCTCGTGATACAGCATTAATAACCCGCCACATGATGGGCAGGTATAAAGAAGTTGATCAATATCGAACTTATCCCTGCATTCAAGGCACCGATACAACATTCTACCTGATGGTTCAGGTATAAGATATTTTCTGATATCTTTGGGAAATTCATTAAACTTCATTCAAATCTCCTATAAGACGTTCACCGTTCATCCGGCGGCGGAGCAACGAACAACAAACTTTAGGCACTCATAACTTTAGGCCCTTGCCTTAATCCGACCAGCCGTGGGCACCAATGAGATTAACAAAACGGCATCCTCCTAAACTCTCTTGTTCTAATTCTTTTCCCTTTCTGACAACCTTTATCAATTCTTGGCTATATCTGTCACCAACAGGGATAATCATTCGCCCATTATCTGCCAGCTGATCTATAAGGGGCTTTGCTAAATGTGGGGCACCAGCCGTTACCATGATAGCATCAAAAGGGGCATATTCCTTCCAGCCCAGGGTTCCATCAAAGGCTTTAAAAAGGATATTATCATATCCCAACTGAGACAGTAATTTTCTGGCGTTCCCCAGTAATGATTTAATTCTCTCAATAGAGTAGACCCTGCTCGACAATTCAGCTAAAATTGCTGTCTGATAGCCAGAACCTGTTCCTATCTCTAAGGTGTTTTCGTCTCCCTTCAGCTCTAATGCCTCTGTCATGAGTGCTACAATATAAGGCTGTGATATGGTTTGTTTCTCACCTATAGGAACTGGGTGGTCATTATATGCTTCTCCATACAGGGCATCTTCAATAAAGAGGTGCCTGGGGATTTTGCTCATAGCCTGAAGTATTTTTTTATCTTTTATGCCACGGGTGATGAGCTGATTTTTTACCATCTTTTCTCTTGAAAGATTAAAATCATGCGACATAAAATGTTATCACTCCTATATTCCCTCGCCTTTCCATAACGTGCCTGTTAAATCAGCCCTCTGTCCACACCGCAAACAATTAATCTCTCAAACTCCTTGGCAGGCTTAAAAAATGAAAGGCCGTATTTTTTATAAATTGCCTGTATTCTCCTCTGGACTGCTCTTATACCCTTCTGGCTCACATAGCGGGCAGGGCCATGCCAGCAATCTGGGAATCCGATTCCCAATATGGCTCCGATATCCATACTAAAATAGTCTCTCAAAACACCTTCATCCAGACAAAGAAAGGCCTGGTTTACCATTGCAAGCAAAAGCATCTCCTTTGCCTCATCCCTTTCAGGAGTTGGAAGGGATTTGTTGCGAACAATAAATTCCAAGGCCGATGTATCAGGCTTTAGGACGTCTTTATAAAAGCAGGGTTTGCCAGCACCTGTATATCCCGCCTCATACATCTTGATAAGAGTCTCTGGCACAGGCAGCAGGTCAGGAATTCGGGATTTCATTAAAAGGCCTGCATGGTATACTACATTTCCACCTGCAGTGCCATACACATGCAGGGGTCCCTGAGGAAAGCCTGCCTCAAGGGCCAGACGATCTATTTCCCACGGGTCGAGCCCCATTTCTGCCAGATAAAAACCAGTCATCACAAACACACCAAAGGTGCGGCTGGTATAAAATCCAGGCCCATCACCCACGATGATGCAGGTCTTTCCCTGCTGACGACCAGAAATTACTGCAGTGGCAAGTGCTGTCTCAGAGGTCTTAGGACCCTGAATTACCTCCAAAAGCGGCATTAACGGTACGGGCGAAAAGTAGTGCATCCCAACTACCTGTTCTGGACGATCTGAGTGTGTTGAAATTTCCTCCATCGGTATAGTAGAGGTATTGGAGGCGAAAATGATATCAGCATTGACATCCTGTACCTGTTTGAGAATCTTTTGCTTTAGATCCAAATCCTCAAACACAGCCTCTATAACCAGGGGAGTCCTCTTGAGTTCCCCATAATCCCCCATGGGCCGAATGTTATTCATAACTCGATCTTTCCGCTCTGGGAGCCAACGGCCCTTTTTGACTAATAATTCCAAACTATTACCGATCTTATCTCTCCCTGCCTGCACTGTCTGTTTATCCACATCAAAGAGCGCTACCTTTATGCCATTATCAGCGCAGATTTGAGCTATCCCCTGTCCCATTAACCCGGCACCGATGATGGCTATCTCTGGTGCCAGTATGGCTTTTTTTT
>DAOVDY010000213.1 GCA_030669265.1 Desulfobacteraceae bacterium
CTTCTTCCCGACAGCATTATTATTAAAGAAGCAGAATATGTCTCTCTTGATTTTCATGCCAGGTATGATGCCAAAAGCAAGGTTTACGAATACAGAATTTATAACGAAAAACTCCCATCTCCATTTCTAAGACATTATGCGTGGCATATATCGCGGTTACTTGACTTGCATGCTATGGAGGAATGTCTGGAGGTTGTGAAGGGAATCCATGATTTTTCTTCCTTTTATTCTGCTGGAGATGGGAAGATTAATCCAGAAAGAAACATGATTCAGGCAGAGCTTAACATCCAAGATAGTCATCTTTTGAGCTTTAATTTTGAGGCAACCGGATTTTTAAGGCATATGGTGAGAAATATTATGGGAACAATTGTTCAAGCAGGCCTTGGTGAAATCAATACAGCCCGTTTTAAAGAGATATTAAAATCGAAAGACAGGCAAAAAGCTGGGGCCATGGCCCCACCAGGCGGACTATATTTAAAGGATGTGAGGTATTAGATAGGCGCAGTTGATAGTTTCCCGTTGTTCATAATCAACAACTGACTATTAACAACTCATCAATGAAAGACGACTTCCCTAAGTTAATTATTATAAGTGGGCCGACCTGTTCAGGGAAAAGCGCCTTGGCTGTTGAGTTAGCTTTAATTCTGGGTGGCGAAATAATAAATGCTGATTCCATGCAGGTTTATAGTGGAATGGATATTGGTACAGCTAAACTTCCCATATCTGAGAGGAAAGGAATTTCCCATCACCTCATAGATATCGTTAATCCAGATCAGGAATTTAATGCCGCATTATTTCTCGTTCATGCCCTTCCAATAATCAATGATCTCCATTCTAAGAAAATACCTATTATTGTGGTTGGTGGGACAGGACTCTATGTAAGGGCTCTTTTAGGAGGCCTTTTTAATTGCCCCCCATCAAATTTAGAATTAAGGCAGAATTTATGGGAGGAATGTGAAAAGGAAGGACCATCTTTTCTTCATCAAAGATTATCAACGCTTGATAGAAAAGCAGCAAACAGTATACACCCAATGGATAAGATCAGGATTATAAGGGCATTAGAGGTAATCTATCTTACCGGATATCAATTCTCTGAGCTTACCAGAAAGCATGCTTTTTCTGACAAGAAATTTTCTGCACTCAATCTTTGCCTAAATGTTGACAGGCAAGTTCTTTACAATAGAATTAATAGGCGGACTATCTCAATGATTGATTCAGGTTTAATTAATGAGGTTGAAGTACTTCTTAAAATGGGATATAATTTAAGTCTTAAATCAATGCAGGCTATTGGTTACAGGCATATAGTAGGTTATCTCCAGGGTGAATGGGATTTTAATGAGACAACCAGGCTCATTCAGCGCGATACAAGGAGGTATGCAAAAAGACAGTTTACATGGCTCAGAGCTGACCCTGACATAATCTGGATGAATCCGGATTATAAGACAGACATAATCAATAAGGTAACGACATTTATAACTATGTAAACTTGACCTTCTAAACTTTTTTATTTAGAGTCAAATAATTCGTGCTAGAGAAAAAAAATGGCTATATTCTCTAAGATAGAATTAATGACATCTTCTCTTAAAAGAAAAACGATCATGGGTTTGATTTGTCTTTTTATACTGCCAGGTTGTGTTGTCGCAACCAGGAAGGATGTTGTGCCCCCACCGATAAGATCCCTGTACAAAGGAGAATACAAGGTAGGAGAATACCTCAAGGATCATCAGCCGAGAATGGTAGCTATTTTGCCCTTTAAAAATGAGACTAAAAAAGAAGAAGCATTTGAGATTGTAAGAAGGACTTTTTACAACCATTTTAGCTCCTTGAGGTATGGTGATTTAGAACTGTTCAAGGTTGATCAGAGATTAAAAAAGGCAGGTTTTACTGATCCCGATGAGATCAATAAGCTTTCTCCTCAAAGGCTCGGTAAAATACTTGGTGTAGATGCAGTTATCTACGGCAGAATTACACATTATGATAGGGCCTATGCTGGTGTCTATTCAAAGGTTTCTGTAGGTGCCGCAGTTAAAATGGTAGATGTAAAGGCAAATGAATTTTTATGGAGCGGGCAGCATGTTCAAAGCAAACATCAGGGAGGAGTGCCCACTACACCTATAGGTCTAATAATTACTGCTATTTCCACAGCGGTGAATATAAGACAAATAGAACTTTTGAGAACCAGCGATGATCTTTTTAGGGATATGGTTAAAACTATCCCTGGTCCTACTGTTGCTGAGGCATCGATACCTCCTGTCATTAAAATGCTTGTCCATGACGCCGTCGGATCTCCAAAGAAGGCAGGTGATATTATAAAGGTGGTACTAGAAGGAGATCCCCATCTTGCAGCCTCGTATGATATTGGTGATTTTAAACAGGGAATAGAGATGAAGGAGATCCAGAGCGGTTTCTACGAGGCCAAATATCAGGTACGGCCTGGCGACAACGCTCATGAGGCCATAATCACTGGTTACCTTGCAGATGAAAGGGGTAATACTGCTAAATGGATGGACGTTATGGGCGCCATTATTATTGATACCACACCGCCGAATACCCCAACATGCCTCTCCTCTATGGGGCATGATCACGAAGTAGTGCTAAAATGGGACACAAACAAGGAGGAGGATCTTGCTCAATACAGGATCTACCGAAGCCAGACTCCATTGACTGGTTACGAATCAATACTTTTTACCGAGTTTAATAAGACTACTGATACAGGGATTGATAACTATAAACCATTTTATTATAAGGTGTCAGCCTTAGATAGGGCAGGAAATGAAAGCGAGTCGAGCCCTTCTATTAAAGGCATGGCTATCCCACCCGGGCCAACATCGGTATCAGGGGAAATACTAAAAGGATACTATCTGGTATGCTGGTGCATCTCCTTATATTATTGAGAATGATATTTATGTCAGGCCAAAGGCAACCCTAGTGATAGAGCCGGGAACCAGATTAGAATCAAAAGGTAGTTCCATTATAATCCAGGGCCAGTTACAGGCTGTCGGGGATAAGGAAGGAATGATTATCTTTAATGGTTTTGAAGGTGGAAAATGGGCAGGAATTATATTTGATAGGGTAAAGAATGATAAAAGTAATGTCTCTTTTTGCCAGGTAAAAAATGCCTTGGT
>DAOVDY010000125.1 GCA_030669265.1 Desulfobacteraceae bacterium
TTTTTTAGGACACTGATCATTTTTTTCTGCTATAGGTTTTCAAAAGAAAAATCATTGCGGCTTCATCGCCATGTTCCATAAGTCGGCTGATAATAAAAGGGTATTGGTTTTTTTATAAAGAGCTTTTACATCTCATAACAAGGAGTGATATGAATAGGAGGCGTTTGCTAATACTGGTTTTGGTCGTTTTGTTTTTGGCACCTACATTAGTGTATGCCAATGATTCACATTACAAGCAAAGAAAGATATTCACTGTAAAGGATGTGACTTTCTATATGTTATATGTGCCTCCAGGTACATTCATGATGGGAAGTCCTGTCAAAGAAAAAGGGCATAAGGCGGAAGAGATCCAGCATGAGGCAACTATCACCAGGGGCTTTTGGATTGGAAGGACAGAGGTTGCTCAGGAACTTTATCAGGCGGTGACAGGGAAAAACCCTTCATATTACAGAGGCCCGGATTTTCCGGTGGAAAACGTTTCCTGGAACGATGCTATGGCATTTGTACAGCAATTGAATGATTTTGTCCCTGGTGGTCAGTTCAGCCTCCCAACTGAGACACAATGGGAGTACGCATGCAGGGGCGGGAGCAAGGGGGCTTACTGTTTTGGGAATGATAGGGCAAAGCTTGACCAATATGCATGGCTGGGTGACAACACTCATGGCAAGATTAGACTGAAACCGGTTGCTACAAAGAAGCCCAATGCCTGGGGAATCTACGATATGCATGGAAATTTGTGGGAATGGTGTCGCGATTGGTATGGAAAATACCCGACAAGCGCTGTCATAGATCCTTCAGGGCCGGCATCAAGCGCAGAAAAGGTGTGCCGCGGAGGGAGCTGGTTTAGCGGTAAAGGAGGTGTTAGATGTGCGGATCGCGATCATGTACCCTCTGATTACACGAGCACCTCAGTGGGCTTTCGCCTGATATGGTCTCCTTAAAAGGAGTAAGCAGTAAGGAGTAGGTAGTAGGCAGTAGGCAGCAAAACCTACTGCTTAAGCATATCGATTGCGATGTTCAAGGCGACACATTTATTCCAAAGGGTTCCATGAGGTAAAAAGAATGATAAAGGATTTATTGATTGCAAGTATGAGATTATCTCTGAGTTCTTCGGTGATTGATATAACAGCAATTTGGAAACCGGCCTTTAGTTACTGTAACTGTGGAGCGAGCCGACCGAACCCGCCTTGGCGCTTTGCCTTTGTCATAAGCTATCAAGCTCACAAACCAGGTCTGGGCCAGGGTCGGCGGAAAAACGGCAACCCCGCCTGCCATCGCCATGCATACCATGTGGTGCATGCACTCCGTTGTCCGGCAATGCCGGGCAGGACGGTTGACTTGCTCCAGAATATGGAATGTCTGGACGTAGATAAAAAATGAGTTTCCAAATTTCTGATATAAGAGTTATCAGTGCAGAGGAAAGAGGACAAACAGAATGTTAAATAATTTGGTAACCAATCCACTTTTTTGGATAAGCGGCTATTTAATCGGATATATCACAGTAATAATAGCACTCAGTCTACCGAAAACATTAACCGAGGTTGAAAACAAAATACCAAAACTTCTTTTAAGGATTTATATCTTATGCACATTCATAGCCCCACCAGTTGCTTTACCGTTTACTAAAGGATCCAAAATACCAATTCCAACATATATTGCATTAACTATAGGAATTTTTCTTTTAGGGATGAATTTCGTTATCAAGATATTAGCTCAAAGACAAATAGGCCCGTTTCCGGCCTTAAAAAGTAAAGCGAAACTGGTCACAACAGGCATTTACGGAACTGTGAGACATCCTTTGTATATGAGTAATGGTTTACTGGCCATAGGCATGGCTATTCTCCTTAAATCAATGTATGCTCTTTTGTTTTCGATCCCTTATTCTCTTTCCTATCTGCTCATTACATATTTTGAAGAACGGGATCTTTTGAAAAAATATGGGAAGGACTACCAAGAGTATAAGAAGAGGGTTCCTTACAGGATTATTCCAAGGATATTTTAGTTATTTTGATATTTGCTATGTACTTGAGTTTTCGAATTTTAGTTGTTGACAAATAGGAAGGGCGGATCAATCAGAAAGAATTCCCCCACCCTCAAGGGGGGGATTGAATAACGAAAGACGCTGAAAATGATAAAAATATTGTGTTGTCAAGAGATATTTTTCGAAAACTCAAGTATGTATATCCCTCTTGAAATAAAGCGCAAAATAGTTGTACGATAGGCATTGCCCACCATATGACAGCAGGTTGCTTGATTTTTAGAGGAGACAATCATTGCATCATTCCATTCGTAAGACAAGAGACAATAGTGCAGGCAAGGTCCTATTTTTCAATAGATTGTAGAATTTCCGTGACGTTCCATGAGGTAAAAAGAATGACGAAGGATTTACTCATTGCAAGTATAGGGTTATCCCTATTTATTATCTGCCCAAGGATGGCCGGCATGGTCCATGTTATCGCAAAACATTCACAGGCATCCCTGTTCTATACGGCTCTATATGGAACTATTATTGCCATACCTTTAGTTTTACTTATGGTCATGGTATTCGGGAAATTCGGCATTTGGGGAGCCCTTGCCTTTTGTATCCTGACAGACATTCTATCAGCACTTTTCATGAAAGAGATAAGCATCAAAGCAGGGGTAGAAACCATTGTTATTGCCATATTTGTTATTATTGGTGTCAAAGTTGCTCCCTACGTTGCGAATCTTTTTGTGAGATGAGGTGTCCACACAGAAGTTGCCATGCTCAAGATTACACAAACAGCCGTATTGGTTTTAGGATTGTAAGAGAGGTAAGATCATGGAACATGAAAGCTCGTCCTACATTGATTGGAGACAGGTATGGAACGGAATGCGCAAGGCGAGAATCCGCCCATTGAGGATAACATATGATAAGGACTTTGAAAGACATTTCCTGGCAGACCAGTTTGCAAAGGACCAGTCAAACAACTATGAATATGGAAGAGAGGTCGTAAAAAACCTATCAGGTTTGTTAAGCTCTGATTTTGAGGTCTTGGAGATTGGCGCAGGACCGGGTACCTTAACTATCCCCCTGGCTGGAAAGGTAAAGATGGTAACGGCTATGGAGATTTCTGCGAAAATGGTAACCGCTTTAGGGAAGGAACTGGGAAATAAACAGGTAGAGAATGTGGAGGTTATTAAAAACGATTGGATGAAAGTGGCAGAGTACAAAGTGAAAGGAAAATTCGATCTTGTCATCTGCTCTCACTTTTTGTGGCAGGTAGAGGATCTGGAATTGCACCTTAAAAAGATGGAAAACGCCTCCAGGAAATTTTGTGCCATCATACAGCCTTCAGGTCGGGATGCAGTAGTTCGGGAGACCTATGAGGCCATAGTGTCACATCCATATCAGGGGCAATTTGAACCGGATGCAGACATCTTTCCTTACATTATATTGCGTCAGAAGGGAAGGCTTCTGAACACGAGTAGCATTGAATATGCCATCAAGCGTGACAGACAACAATTGGCCAGATATGTGACAAGCTTTATTGGCAGGTATATAGAGGTTGATAAAAAGGTAAGTGAGGCCATTAAAGAGTTTGTTAAGAAGTACCTACGTAATGATTTCCATATTGAACAATGTAAAGCCATGGTGATGTGGTGGAGAATCGTCTAAAATAGGGTGTGTTTTATGGATTTAGTATTTGTACTGATTATCGCATTTACTGCAGCTATGATAGCAACTACCACAGGCTTTGGTTCTGCGACCATCCTTACGCCATTTGTAGCTATGGCGATTGATATAAAGGCCGCCATTGTGTTGGTGGCTTTCCTGGGAGTCTTTACAGGTAGACGATTTCTTCGTCGATTGAATGAGGCAACAGTCAGAAAGGCGGTGCTGGCAGCCCTTTTGCTTGTAGGAATAAAGATGTTTATTGATAATATAAAGAATTTCTAAAGAAATGCAGAAATTGCACCAGCAAATCTTCAGAATCAGCCGTTGGTTTCACAAATGGCTGGGGTTGGTTGGGATGGTCTATCTCAGCCTGATGGCCCTATCGGGTATTCTAACAAACCATCCAGGCTGGCTCTCTCGTATTTCAGTTCCATCATCCTGGGTAGGCCAGAGTGATCCATACAGGAATTGGAACCGATCCACCTTGAGAAATATAATTTTTTCCACCAGGAATCCGCACAAAGGATTTGCCTATGGTCGCGCAGGTATCTGGCGAACTTATGATAACGGCAAAACATTCTTTCCCTTCATGGAAGGCCTGCCCGCCTCGGTGCCCTTTCGCAATATCTACTCACTTTACTGGGATCAGAAAGGGGGACGTCTATTTGCAGGGGCTGAAGCGGGGGTCTTTGTTCGTGAAACAG
>DAOVDY010000197.1 GCA_030669265.1 Desulfobacteraceae bacterium
GATCGCTAAAAGATCCTCGTGCATCCTTCCTCCTCCTTATTTGGTGTAATCATCTTCTATCTTTCAAGCAAACGATTACCTCAGGTTGCTGCAATTCGGATGATGTGAGTTGATGATGATAAAAACTCATTTGTTATTAAGAGAGTATAGGAAGAAATGTCTTTGTGTGTCAATTATGATTATTCCAATGATGTCTCGGGCACATTTTAATAAGTCCAAGAAAATGAGAGTGGTGAGTTTATGGAATGATTTACCGTGGCTCTATAATGTTTTTCAGGCGTAAAAAGCATAGACTTGAATCGAGACTCTCAAAAAAGTTCAGACAGATTTCTATAGAATCATTTTCTCAGTTGAGAGAACGGCTAATCAATAGGGCAACTTGGTAAATTAGCGAATTTTTTTGGTTGCTTTTGCCAGCTCATAGGTCTAACCGTAACCCCATTTGTGAAGTTTTTCGACGCCCAAAATACTACTCCTGCAGAGGTATCTTCAGTGGCTTTCAGTATGAGTATTTTTCCAAGAATAGTGGGGGGCAGTGCAACTGTCTCTTTTGTTAGTGGTTCAGAAGTGGATTCTCTTTCTTGTATAGCCTCAAAGATGTTGCCTTTCTGAATATTTTTTTTAGAACCAGCATCAATATAGACCACAGAATACTGGCCGAGGAGTTCTAATTTGTCTTTTGCGGCCACAATATGGGCAGCAATATCATCCTTATATGGAATTGGGAGTATACAAGAGGAAACCGGATGATAGGGTATAAGGAGATCATTTTTGTAAATAGTTTTGAATGATTCACTTATTTTCGCAATATGGTAACCTTTCTGAGCTTTTCCCATATCCAGAATTCCTTTAAAGTAATAGATATATCCAAATGGTTGTCTGGTCAAGGGATGGTTAATAGGATCTGAGATACTGTAGATGGTAAATTTGTCTCCGGGCTTGATGTTTTCTTTATACATCTTTACATATACTGTATCACCTTCACTAAGCAGTATCTTTTCGGTCTTAAAGTCAAATATCTTACCCCATGGCACAATCATTTCATGCAGAAGAAGGCCGAGGGCGTTCACATTGGTAAAGCTTGAAACATCTACTCCCATTAATTTTCTTATTGTCACAGGCTGTTTTTTTTGCTTAACTACCTTTTTCACAGGCGGTAATTTTATTTCTTTATGCTCGAGAAGTTTTATGATATCACCAGGGCTAATCCAGTGAGGGTTAGTAACGAATTGATTCATTTCCCATAATTCAGGCCAGAGATACGGATCACCATAATATTTTTCACAGATTGACCAAAGAGTATCCCCCTTTTTAACTGTATGCGTTAGTTTTTTTCCTGCTGATATTGATGGAGACAGGCCTAATAAAAGAGTAAAAAACAAAGAAATACCAATATAAAGAGCCTTAGATTTCAATTGTCCCCTCCTTAATAAAGGTTGATTATCAATGAATGATAACATAAAAAATTACTTACGATTTTTTTTCTATTGTTGTCAAGAAATTTCCTGATCTTAACCAAACTGATTTATTACATGGCTCGATGAATAAGTTCTTTTATTAGAATATGAAAGAAGGAGATTGATGAGTAAAAAAGGATTCATTGTCGTTGATATGCTAAAGGATTTTATGGAAGAAAAGGGCGCATTGTTTTGCGGTAATGAATGCAGGAAGATAATCCCATTTATTGCCGACACCTTAGAGCACATGAGAAATGAAGGGGCCACTGTTATCTTTCTGGGTGATTGTCATGATAAGGATGACAAAGAGTTCACTCTTTTCCCCCCTCACTGTATTATTAATACTGAGGGAGCGGAATTGATTGATGAGCTTACATTAATGCCAGGGGAATATTTTATAACAAAGACACGGTATAGCGGATTTTATGGTACAAACTTAGGTGAAGTTCTTACCTCTGAGAAGGTGGAGCATGCCTACCTTGCTGGTGTTTGTACATCTATTTGTGTCATGGAAACTGTGGCAGACTTAAGAAACAGGGATTATCCTACATTTATTTTTCGCAGGGGTGTTGCTGATTTTGATCAGGAGGCCCATACCTTTGCCTTACAAAGGATGGAAAAAATCCTCGGTGCAACTATAATTGAGTGAATTAAAAGATTGCGTGTCTATTTCGTTGAAAAATATATTTCTCCGAAATAGCTCTCGGCCCTGCTTTTTGTATGCTGGGAGTTGATATATAGAGATATGAGTTTTGCTTTCGGTGGTTCTTTTTCAAAAAGCTCTTTATAATCATTATAGATATTTCTTTTTTCACATACCCATTTTCCTATTTTTTCAGGCCCACTTTCCAGAACAATCAAACGAGTTTTGCTCCAGGCAGGACTAACGCCAGTTATTAATTTAGGCGCCTTGTTTTCCCATAAATAGCCTACTATTTTGGCGGTTAGTTTGAACGTGCCAAAGGCGATATAGATCTGAGCAGCTTGATCATCTGTTTCCTTTTTCCTAAAATCCCCATTCCTGGGTAGCTCTATTACCTTCCATCTGAAATTAAGATAAGGATATTCTTTGATATCTATATCTATCTTTTTTGCTACCCCAAAGGAGCTCTTCTCACTGATAAGATGTAAGATATGTGTATCTTCTTCCTTTTCCAGTCTAATGATAGGAGTACCCTCTTTTTCTTTAAGCTCCCAGTCAAGGGGGACTCCTTTTTTGTCCACGCCCTTGGAAAAGCTCTCAATGATCAGCCGGTCATTATCAGCTTTAGCAGGCAAAAACAGGAAAAATAATATAATCAGTATAATTAGCGATGTCTGGTTTCTGATGCCTTTCATTTTGAATCTCTTAAGATAAGGGTTATTAAAATGTATCGTATCCGTTCACGGTTCAGCGTTCTGGGTTCAAAGGTTCAATAGTTAAAGGCAGAATCTATGAGCCAGAATGTTAAATTTGGGAACGTAAGAGGCTTAATTCCAGGATGTTGTATTTAACCCGGCCGCGCCCGTGATGTACTTCTGGCCTTCATCATATATTGCCTACTTAAAGGCAAGGCTAAAGAGGGTAAAAGGCAACCTTGAACCCCTGAACCTTTTAACCTGTGAACGCTTACAATGTATCTGCATTAATCTTAGTTTAATAACAAATATAGCAACATAAAGCAATGGGGAAGTAGCTTCCCAAAATCCGATATTGATTTTATACGAATTACTCTGTTTTGTTATTTCAACCTGAAAAAACAATTTAGAGATCAGAAATCGATGTCACTTTAACGCATTGTTCCCCATCTCTTTATTTTCATGACTATTAGATACCCTCA
>DAOVDY010000129.1 GCA_030669265.1 Desulfobacteraceae bacterium
GGTGACATTTTCTTTTTCCCTTGCGGAATGATCGATATCTATTGTTTTTCCAGGCAGCAGATATTCTACCTGAGAATAGATGGTTTTTTTTGGCTTATAGGTCTTGCTAAGATAATCTACTCTTTCATCGGGTACATTAACGGTTGCAATAAGCTGATCGCCTTTCTTGATCTTTTCTTGACTTATTGTTCCTCTCGCAGCAGTCAGGGCTTTAAAGATCGTAAATTTCCCTGATTGCGGCAGTCCAATAAAACCTAATTTCATTTTAATCGTCTAAAATTAAAAATTACATAATAGTTTAGCCACAAAGACACCAAGTCACCAAGATTATTATATAATTCTTTAAATATCATTTTTAATAAGAGACATAATCATTTCTTCGTGCCTTTGAGACTTAGTGGCTGAACTTATACAAAATTACGTGTTATCCATTCACTGTTTTCCGATGGATATCAAGCAACATAGAAGGATAACGGTCAATGGTCAACAATAGATCTTTCATTAATGCATTAAATATGTTTCCTTTTATTTTTTTATTTGTTGTATAGAGGTTCGAAAGCAAGGACCTGATCTGCATCCTTTTTGATGATCGTGCTGTGGGACAGCCATTATCTATCACAGGGAATCCCATCTCATCAGCATATCGTTTGATAACATTCTTATTTAACAGATAAAAAGGCCGTATAATGGAGAACTTTCCGTTAAATAATTCCTGTACAGGCTGCATTGTATCTATTGATCCCGCAAAAAAGAGGTTTAAAAAAAATGTTTCTATGAAATCATCTTTCTGATGTCCAAATGCTATCTTATTACATTCAAGTTCTGCCGCCTTTTCAAATATAGCCTTTCTTCTCAGGTGTGAGCAGAGAAAACATGGATTTTCCTTGTTTTCTTTTGCATGGGCACGTGGTCCAAAGCTGCTTTTAATAATACGATAATCGAAACCATTTGCATTGAAAAAATCCTCCATCTTTTTCCCTGTATCCTGCCCAAAGCCTAATTCTACATGAACCGCTTTTATATCATACGTAATAGGGATTCTTGTTAAACGATCTCTTAGCAACCATAAAAGGGCTACACTGTCCTGACCACCTGAAACAGCAACCAATATCCTATCTCCATCTCCTATCATTTGAAAATGAGAGACAGCTTTACCGACAAGTCGCTTCATTTCTTTAGCTGCATAGCTCAATAGATACTCCGGAGTTTCTACAACATATTTACATTAAATGGTTTTCTTGGAAGAAGCCCGCTAAGTTTGGCTTCCTTCTCTTTGGCCAAATATCTTAGTCCCTATCCTTATTAAATTTGCTCCCTCTTGCATCGCAACCTCATAAGAATTTGTCATGCCCATGGAGAGATATTTCATTTCCACATTCGGTAGGTAAAGATCCTTGATCTGTTCGAATATCTCTCTTGTTTTTCTAAAATAAGGTCGTGATTCCTCAGGATCGCCGAATCTCGGTCCCATGGTCATCAATCCCATTATCTTTACATAATTAAGTGAGGAGATATCCTTTATTAATTGCATTACATCCTTTGGGGATACCCCGGCTTTTTGATTTTCTTCACCACTATTGACCTCAATCAATATGGGGATTACTTTATTTCGTTTCTCGCACCATTTCTCTATCTCCTTGGCCAATCTGAGGGAGTCAACAGAGTCGATCATATCAAAGATATCAATGACCTTTTTAACCTTATTCCTCTGTAAATGTCCAATAAAGTGCCATTCGGCCTTTTGTGTTACTTCATTAATTACACCTAACGCATCGTTGAGGTAATTTTCTCCTATAATTTTAATACCCCCTTTTATTGCCTCAGATATTTCATATGCATTTCTTTCTTTAGCGGCTGCCAGCAATTCCACACCTTCTGGGAGCTCATTAAGCAATCGCCTTACATCTTCCTTTATCATCTTTAGATACCTCTACATCATCCTAATCGGGTTTGTTTTTAATTAAAAGGGCAGAAACAGGGCAAATTTCTACACAGGCAGAACAATTCTTGCACCTATCTCTAACCATATCCTCTTCGCCAAAGAAGCTTATAACCGTGTCAAGCCCTCTTTTTGCAAGGCTTAACAGTGGTTGGCCATTTTTCTGTTGGCAGACAAAGACACATTTACCACACAAAACGCACCGGTAGGGATCGTATTCCAGCAAAGGATGGTCCTGCTCCTGCTTTACATCTCTTTCAAGTTGTTCAATCCTTTTGGTTTTTAGGCCGAAATGGAGAAACTTGGAGATGCGTTGAAGCTCACATTTTTTGTTCGCGGGGCAATTACGGCAATCTACGTGATGAACAGAAAGAAGAAGCTCAAAGGCAGTTCTCTGTAATCTTCTTACATGCTCTGTATTTGTCGTGACTACCATTTCCTCTTTAACCTTTTCTGTACATGAGGTTACAGGTTGGCTATATCCCTCAATTTCAACAAAGCACAGCCTGCATGAGCCTGGTGGATTATCCATCTCTTTTAGGTAACATAGATTGGGGATGTAAATGTCGTTATCTAAGCATGCCTGAAGAACATTATTCCCCTCTTCGATTTCAATCTCTTTATTATCAACTACCAGTTTTATCATGAATGTAACTTCTCCTAATGCTGTTAGTAGTTAGTTGTCTTTCTCCTCTTCCTTTGGGCGTTCAATTATAGGTGCTAGTTCCGGAGGAGAAACCTTTCTTACAGCATCATATTCTGGGGGACAGGATACCATGCATTCTCCACATTTAACACATAATGTTTGGTCAACGCCCTTCTTTCTATTGCTTGTTGTAAATATTGCCTCAGTAGGGCAGCTCCCCACACAGGCATCACATCCCCTGGCACATTTATCTAAATCAATATAATATGCTGTTAACACCCTGCACATCATGGCAGGGCAACGTTTTTCCTTGATATGAGCTTCGTATTCATCTCTGAAATACTTAATGGTTGTTAAAACTGGATTTGGGGCTGTTTTTCCTAATCCACAAAGAGAGCCTTCCTTTATGTTTATACTCAGGCTCTCTAACAATTCGATATCACCATCCCGACCTTCTCCTTTTGTTATCCTATCTAGGATATCAAGAAGGTGTTTGGTCCCTATTCTACAGAATGTACATTTTCCGCATGACTCCTTCTGGGTGAAGTCAAGAAAATATCTGGCTACATCTACCATGCAGCTATCCTCATCCATAACCACCATGCCGCCGCTGCCCATCATTGCCCCTGCCTGTGTGAGGGAATCAAAGTCAATGGGTGTATCAAGAAAATCCTCTGGTAAACATCCCCCAGAAGGCCCTCCAATCTGCACTGTCTTAAATTTCTTTTGATCTGGTATACCTCCACAGATATCAAAGATAAGTTCCTTTAGGGTCACACCCATTGGGATTTCAACCAAGCCAGCATGTACAATGTTTCCTACTAAAGAGAATATCGCTGTCCCATGGCTTTTATCTGTACCAATCCCTTTGAACCACTGGGCACCGTTTTGTACTATGGCTGGTATAGATCCAAAAGTTTTAACATTATTTATTATTGTTGGTTTTCCCCACAAACCACGTTGGGCAGGGTAGGGTGGCCTTGGTTGAGGCATACCTCTTTCGCCTTGAATCGACTGTATAAGAGCTGTCTCCTCTCCACAAACAAAGGCCCCTGAACCCTGGAATATAGATATGTCCAAATTAAAGTCTGTGCCCAATATTCCCTTTCCTAACAGGCCGATATCGTTTGCCTGGTCAATCGCCATTTTAGCCTTTTCTATCGCGAGGGGGTATTCTGCCCTGATATAAATAATTGCCTTTTTGGCGCCCACTGCATAAGCACTGATTGCAATGCCCTCAATAATCTGATGGGGGCTGCTTTCAAGGATGGTTCTATCCATATAGGCGCCAGGGTCTCCTTCGTCTGCATTGCATATAACGGTTTTGCCTTCTTCACGGGAATCCCGGACAAATTGCCACTTTTTGCCAGTTAAAAAACCTGCACCTCCTCTCCCCCTGAGGCCTGATTTTTTAATCTCATCAATGATTTGCTGTGGTTCTATTGAAAGTGCCTTGATAAGGGCAGAATATCCACCCTTTGCTATGTATTGATAGATATCCTCCGGATTGATTAAACCACTGTTGGCCATAACTATCCTTTTTTCCTGATTGAATCGCGGGAACTCCATTACCGAAGGTATAATGTCATTTTCTTCCATTGCCCCTAATATATGCTCAAAAACTGGGTCATCTTCTTCTAAAAAGGCCTTAACGAGCAGTCGCGCCTTTCCAGGTGTGACATCGTGGTAGAGGATAGGGGGAAATCCAGGCTTTTCAATTATAACAAG
>DAOVDY010000031.1 GCA_030669265.1 Desulfobacteraceae bacterium
TCATGCATCCCGGAATCCCTGGGGTGAAGATTCTGGTAAATACTGGGATGACCAGGAGTTTATGAGGTGGGTTAACCATATGAAGGCTCAGTGCGATAAACTCGGGGCAAAGTTTGTTCTCAACACGCCAGTGACCAAGGAACTTCTTGAAAAAGAAAGGCCTGATTCACTTGTAATTGCTACTGGAGCTATACCTGAAGTCCCAGATATTCCTGGAGTAGATAAAACGAATGTAGTAAGTATGTTCGATGTGTTCACAGGGGAGGCGAAACTGGGCAAGAATGTGGTTATCCTTGGAGGATCTGGTGCGGCAATATCGCTTGCCCTCTTTGTAATCGATAAACAAGAAAAAGAAGGGGTGAAGGATTCCAGCCTGGCTTTGATAGATCCAGCCCCGCGGTTCGGTTGGGATGTGAATCCCTCATACATCTGGAGGTACAGGCTCAGGCTCAGACAAGCAAAGGTTCAGCAGCTAACCTACGGGCAGGCCAAGGAGATTACTGATAGCGGTGTTGTGGCGGACTGGGTCATTGTAAACCGGAAGACAAAGGAAAAACAACAGTTCAAGAACCAGATAGTTCTTGCTGACACTGTGATCCTTGCTAGGCTTGTTCCCAACAAAGAGCTAGGCTACGGCTCTTTCAAGGGTGATGTTTCTATGATTGGTGATTGTGTATGGGTGAGGCGAGGTATTGATGCCATCCAGGACGGTTACCGCTTGGGAATGAGATTCTAAATGGCTGAGAGTATAATAGACAATATGATAAAGAAAAGGAGAAATTAATGATATTATCAGAAATTTCAAGTGCTCGTCCAAAAATACCGGGTACAAAAATGAGTGTTTACCCCCATTCTGGGTCCAGTCATATGGGACTGTATCCTTGGATCGATGCTTACAGGTGCAACGGTTGCGGAGCTTGCGCAAGAGCATGCCCGCCGGACATCATCGGATTTCATAAAGGTAAGGCGGCGATTGTTCTTGACCTCTGCCAGCAGTGTGGTGAATGTTTTGAGGCGTGTCCCGTGGAGGGTGCCATTTTTTTTAAGCTCCCTCCCGGCTCTCCCGAAACTGACAATACTCCATACCTCTCCCGGATATAGCACGGGGTCAATAATCGTTGGGATCATTTCAATCACAGAAAAGGAGGATATAAGATGCCTGAAAAATTAAAGACAAATTATGTGGATCATATTTGTATTGCGGTTAATGATGTGAAGAAAGCGGAAAAGGACTATGTCAATGCTTTTGGCTGGGAAGTAGCCTACCGCTATGTTGATGAGCCGGAGAAGATCAGAGTTACCGGGTTTATGGTAGGGCCAACAGCAATTGAAGTTATGGAAGATTTTGATGGGACAGGGGAAGTGGCAAAATTTATCAGCCGTGCAGGCGAAGGCGTGATGCTCATAAGCTACAATGTAGATAATTGTGAGGAATCTCTGGAGTTACTGAAGAGAAATAAGGTAAAGTTGATAGATCAAAAACCCAGATGGTTTGCCGAGTATAAAAGAAATTTTGCCTTTGTTCATCCTGCGGCTACCCATGGGATTTTAACAGAGATCATAGACGGGAAATATTGAAGATTAAAAGGGACGTTCCCCTTATTCTCTTCTTCCCCTTATTCTTTTCCTGAGGAGTGAATATGAACAAGTCCTTAGGTAAAAAAAGAATTAGAGTAGTGATAGCCAAACCAGGGCTTGATGGCCATGATACGGGAGCAAAGGTGGTTGTTCATGCCCTGAAAGATGCAGGCATGGAGGTCATCTATACTGGCCTTCACAGAACAATCGATGAAATAGTAAAAACTGCTTTAGAGGAAGATGTTGATGTAATTGGACTGTCCATTTACTCTGGTGCTCATGTTCCTCTGAGCAAGAAGTTGATGGGACGGCTGAAAGAGGAGGGTATCACTGATAAATTAGTCTTGGTCGGCGGGAATATTCCACAAAGGGATATCAAGACTCTAAAAGACTTAGGTATATCTTGTGTCTTTCCTGTTGGCGCAAGACTTGATGAGATTGTAAAGTTCATCAAAGAGAGGGTCTAAGAGCAAGATGAAAAAATCCAAATCAGAAGAGCTTAGCGAGGTTGTTCTTGAATCCGGGATTAAAGTAAAACCTGTCTTTGGTCCTGAAGACATTAAAGGTCTAGTCTACGAGAAGGAGATAGGGCAACCCGGTGAATATCCATTCACGAGAGGGATTCATCCCCTGATGTACCGCAAACGCCCGTGGACCATGCGCCAGTATTCAGGATTTGGGACCGCCAATGAAACAAATCAGAGGTTTAAATGGCTTTTGAAACAAGGGCAGACAGCACTTAATGTGGCTTTTGATCTGCCGACGCAGTTGGGCTTGGATTCTGATGACCCTTTTGCAGAAGAAGAAGTTGGCAGGGTAGGAATGGCTATTGACACTCTTAAAGATTTGGAAGAAGCTTTTGCCGATATCTCCATCGATAAAATCAGCACTTCTTTGACCATTAACCCTGTAGCCTCTGTAATGTTGGCGATGTATCTCGTTGTAGCTGAGAAGCAGGCTATACCTTGGGATCAGATAAGAGGCACGACACAGAATGATATTTTGAAAGAATATATAGGGAGAGGAACCTGGATTTTTCCGGTTGAGCCTTCAATCCGGTTGATAGGCGATATGGTTGAATTCTGTTCAAAGAATGTTCCCAAATTCAACCCTTTCAGCGTATGCGGGTACCATATCAGAGAATCGGGTGCGACTCCGGTTCAAGAGATGGCTTATGCATTTGAGATTGCCATAACTTATATCCAGGAAGTACTAAACCGTGGCCTTAACATCGATGATTTTGCTGGAAGGATTGCATTCAACTTTGACATTTATGGTAACTTGTGGGAGCAGGTCGCGAAATTCAGAGCGGGAAGAAAGCTTTGGGCAAAAATCATAAAGGAGCGTTTCGGAGCTAAGAATCCCCGTTCTATGATCTTAAGGATGATTGCCGGTGGAGGGGGAGGCGGTTTGACTATCCAGCAGCCTGAAAACAACATCGTGCGCGGTGCTTATTATGCATTGATTTCTGCCTTATCAGGAACCCAAACAATGGCCCTTTGTTCTTATGATGAGGCTTATACTATTCCTTCAAAGAAAGCCGCACTAATCAGCTTAAGGACTATGCAGATCCTTGCAGATGAAATGGGCCTCAAGGATACAGTCGATCCTCTGGGAGGCTCTTATTACATTGAGTGGCTAACAGATAAGATGGAGGAAAAGATAGTCGAGTGCATGAAAGAGGTTGAAGAGATGGGCGGTATGATCAAAGCAGTTGAAACAGGCTATATCCAAAAAGAAGTGAGCCGACAGGCTTATATGAGAGAAATAAAGATCCAATCTGGAGAAATCACTAAAATCGGCGTGAATAAATATGTGATGGAAGAAGAAAAGGCAGACATAGAGTTACATCCATTTAATCCTGAAGTCGCTGAAGAGCAAAAGAAAAAGCTTAAAGAGATAAAGGCTTTAAGAAATAACAGTGATGTGAAAGAAACATTGTTTGGATTAAAAAAAGCTGCTCAGACGAATGAAAATGTGATGCCTTTTGTTTTGAATGCTGTGAAGAGTTATGCTACCTTAGGTGAAATAACTAAAGTTTTCAAGGAGGTTTTCGGCAAGTTCAAAGAACCAGTCAGACTATGAAAAAATAGTATAACTTTGTTATAGATATGGAATATAAAATAGGAATAGATGTTGGGGGGACATTTACAGATTTTTTACTAACCTCTGAGGATGGAAGCTCGGAGATCTATAAGGTTTTATCTACACAGGAAGATCCCTCTGTTGGATTGATGAATGGCCTTGCAGAGATGGCAAAGGCCAAAAACATCTCCTTAAGAGATTTTATTAAAAAAGTTCAAACCATTGTCCACGGCACTACAGTAACTACAAATGCAGTGCTTACTCGAAAAGGAGCTAAGACAGGACTTTTAACTACAAAGGGCTTAAGAGATGCGCTGGAAATGAGAAGGGGAATAAGGGAGGAACAATATAATAATAGATACACCAATGTAGAGCCGCTAGTTCCAAGATACCTTAGATATCCTGTAGAAGGGCGGCTTGATTATAAGGGAGACATTATGACTGAACTCAAAAAAACAGATGTTTTAGATGCTGCTGATTTATTCAGAAAAGAGGGCGTTGAAGCCATTGCAATCTGTTTTATGAATTCTTTTGCCAATAATGAGCACGAAACCATAGCTGCGAAGGTCATTCAGGAAGAATTTCCTGATGCTTACCTGACGATTTCATCTGTATTTTTACCGAGTATCAGATTTTATGACCGGATATCTACTACTGTACTTAACTCTTATGTTGGCCCCATATTGAGAAACTATCTGACAAGTCTCACAAAAAAACTAAAAGATATAGGGTTTGAAGGGATCTTACTCATCATGCAGTCCAATGGAGGTGTTGTGTCACCGCAAATTGCAATGAATAATGCGGCGGTAACCCTTCTGTCAGGGCCTGCAGCCGGACCAGTGGCTGGAATTGAGTATACTTCTATTCAGGGTTATGATGATTGTATAACCATTGATATGGGAGGAACGAGTTTTGATGCTGCTCTCATCAAGGAAAAAACGCCGCTTGTGACTACAGAAGGAGAAATCAATCGACTGAGATTAGCTCTTCCTATGTTGGGAATAGTAACTATTGGAGCCGGAGGAGGCAGTATAGGTTGGGTTGATGAGGGTGGGCTTTTACGGATAGGGCCGCAGAGTGCCGGGTCAAAACCTGGACCTGCATGTTATGACTTGGGAGGTGTGTTGCCAACCTGTACAGACGCAGATCTGATACTGGGTTATCTGGATAAAGATTTCTTTGCGGGAGGGAAAATCCCGTTGAATTATGACCAGGCAGTAAAAACCATAAAAGAAAAAATTGCTGATCCTTTAGGTATAGATGTGGTTGAGGCGGCTTCGGGAATGTATAGTGTAATAAATGTCAATATGGCATCTGGAGTGCGCGAAGTGAGTGTAAAGCGCGGCCATGACCCGAGAGAATTTCCTCTGGTGGTTGCAGGTGGTGCAGGACCTGTACATGCATGTATGATTGCTCTGGAGCTTGAGATTCCGGTTATGATTATCCCAAAGGAATCTTCCATATTCTGTGCAGCCGGAATGCTGATGTCCGATTTAAAGCATAACTTCGTAAGAACCTATTCTACTTTCCTCAACAAGATGGATGTGAAGAAATTTAGGTCGCTATTTATTGAAATGGAGAAAGAAGCCACGGAGCTTCTTAGATCAGAACACATTCCAGAGAACTCGATTCGACACATCTATTCTCTGGATATGAGATATGTCAAACAATACCACGAGGTAAATGTAAAGATTACAAAGGAGGAGCTTGAAACTGGCGATATCGAATCCATAGCCAATAATTTTCACCCCGAACACAATAGGCTGTATGGATACTCTTTGAAGGAAGAGGGAGCACCGATTGAGTTGATCAATCTTTGGCTTCTGAGTGTTGGGAAAACAGCTAAGCCAAGATTTAGGGAGGAAGAATGTGACCGGGAGGATCCGTCAAAAGCCTTGAAAAAGAAGAGGGAAGTCTTTTTACCGCTAAAAAAAGCATTTGAGAAAGTCCCTGTGTATGATGGACATAAGCTCAGGTTCGGAAATAAAATTGAAGGGCCGGCAATAATAGAGCAGGTTAATACGACTACATTTGTTACACCGGAATACAATGTCCTCTGTGATAGGTATGGAAGCTATACCATGTATTTAAAAACAAAAGAAGAAGAGATTAAAAAAAGGATTAGTATCAGTTAATAAGATGAAAATAGATAAGATATTGATTTCTGTATTACAGCGCCGGTTTAAATCAATAACTGAAGAAATGAGTATCGTCTTAACAAAGACAACAAGGTCACCGATCCTCTGTGAGGCTAAAGATTTTGTTACAGGACTATATGATGGAAAAGGGAAAATGCTTGAGCAGACTGAAAACCTTCCCATCCTCTCTTTTTCGCTTGGCCCTGTGTGTGAATATATCATCGAGTATTTTGGTGATGAAATCTATCCTGGTGATATCATATTTCATAATGATGTCTTCTCTATGGGTAATCAGAACAATGATGTGGCTGTTTACAAACCAATATTTTATGAGAATAAGCTTATAGCATGGGCTGCAGCGAAGGGACATCAAGCAGATATTGGAGGTCCAGTTGCAGGAGGATATAATCCCAAAGCCACAGAGGTGTGGCAGGAGACTCTACGGATACCTCCGGTTAAAGTCTATGAACATGGTAAATTGAGAAAGGATGTATGGGACCTTATCTTTGCAAACATCCGCTTTGACATGGTTGCTGCTGATATGAGAGCTCAAATAGGTTCGTGTGTTGTAGGTGAGCGAGGGATTTTAAAGCTTGTTGAAAAATATGGGCTTGAAGTCTTTGAGTCTCATAAAGAATTTCTTTTCGATTCTACAGAGAAGATGATGCGTGCGGAGATAAGGACAATCCCGAATGGAGTCTATCATGGAGAGTCAACTGTCTATTATGACGGGAGAACACCTGGTTCGAAATACAAAATAAGGGTTAAAATTACTGTTGAAGATGAGGAAATATTTTTTGATTATTCAGATACAGATCCTCAGACCGATGGTTTTGTTAATGGTACATACACCTCATCCGCAAGTGCCACTCTTTTAACTTTCCTGCAGATGGTCAATCCTGATATGCCTCATAATGACGGTATGGTAAGGCCTGTGAATATCATGATTCCAGAGGGCACAATTCTGAACGCTAAGTATCCGGCTGCTACTACTTTTGGAAATCATCTGTGCCCTCCGAATGCAGATGCAATAATCAGAGCTCTATCGCGGGCAATACCCAAGAGAGTCACTGCGGGATGGAACCAGCTGTTGTGCTATCTGACGAGTGGTTATGACACAAGGAAAAAGAGCAGCTATGTTGATATAGGCTTCCTGGGACTGAAAGGCGGCTCCGGTGCAACATGCGGAGTGGATGGATATGACCATATAGGGATGATAGATGCATCCGGAGGGGTTTTGGACCAGGATTATGAGATGTTCGAACAGCAGACTCCGCATTTATTGTTAAAACACGAATATTGGCTTGATTCCGCCGGGGCTGGTCAGTGGAGAGGAGGACTTGGCATTGAGACCAGGTTCAAAATTGGAGGAGAGAACACTAAGATTGTGACTTTTGGAGATGGAGATATAGAGCCTGCATTTGGTCTGTTTGGGGGAAAGAAGGCGACATTAAATAAGATAGAACTTCATTATCCGGATGGCAAGGTGTATAAAACAACAACTAAAGATCTGGTTGAGAATGTACCCTCAGGAACAATTCTATTTCAACAAGCTGGAGGAGGGGGAGGATATGATGATCCTCGT
>DAOVDY010000159.1 GCA_030669265.1 Desulfobacteraceae bacterium
TTGAGTCCAGATATGTTACTATAAGGGGAATCATCCCCTTTATTATTCCCTGTCTCTGCTTGTTAGATAAGGTTTCAATTTTATTAATCTCAATTTGATATTCCTCTGCTATATTATTTGGAATGTAGCACCAACCTCTTAATATATCTTTTTGATAATCCTTAATGATATTTATTAGTTGCAAGGCAATGCCAAAATGAATTTGAAATTTCTCTAATTCTGATTTTTTCTTTTTTATGCTTTCCTTCTGGCAAAAAATTTTTGTCAGCATCACATCTACAATACCCGCTACATAATAACAGTATTCTTCTAACTCCCTAATGTCTGCTAACTGAAATATCTCGCTATTACTTTGTAGTTTCCTCTTCTGAAACTTCGCCATTCCCTCTGATGTCTCAACAACTAAGGGGTCAATTATTTTCCTGTAAGTACATAGTAAATCAAAATAACACTGTAAGACTATATGGCCATTTTCTATGAGGCCTTTTGCATTAGAGATTTCCTTCCATCTAAATTTAAGAGATTCATATAACTTCAACCGATGGGGCAAATCCTTATCTCCCGTAAAAATCTCCGCAAAATCTCTCAAATCTGCTATCTTCTCTTTTTCATCCCGATAAATAGTATCCTCAAAGGTATCGGCTATCCGGAAAAGTAAATATCCAAGAAGAACTGTCTTAAAGATATCTCCCTCTAACTGACCTATATTGAGGGCAAATGTCCTTGAAACTAAAGGCAAAATGTTGCGACAATATTCCCAGTCCTCTTCTCTTGCTTCGTCAGTCATAGGTCTCTTAATTAATCCCTTCAAGCCACACTTTCTATAGGTGGTTATTGACTGATTTATATATCCCTTTTAACGGTCAACAAGCAACGGACAATGGACATTACTACTTATATAGCACCCTATATACTGCAACTGGCGAATGTATCCCTTTTAGATTAAATGTGCCTGCCTCTTCAAAAATAGCAATGCCCTTGGTCTTGCTATATGTTCTCTGACTTATTAAGATCTCGCCCGGTTTGGCCTTTGACTCCAACCTGGCTGCAACATTTACCTGGTTGCCAATTACTGTATAGTCTCTATGGAATTCCGATCCAATATTACCTACAGTCATATAGCCCGTATTTATTCCTATCCCAATGTTCAGATCGTGTCCGTAGGATAACCACTCATCTTTTAATTGATCTGTCTTTTTTTGCATATCAATTGCCAAAAGAACTGCTCTCTTGGCATGGTCAGGGATTGAAACTGGATCACCAAAAAAGACCATGATCCCATCCCCGATTATCTTGTCTAAGGTTCCCTCATGCCTGTGGATAAGTTTTATCATCTCCGATAGATAATTATTCAGAAGAAGAGTGATTTCCTCTGATTCAAGGGCGTCAGTTATATCGGAAAAGCCCCTGATATCTGAGAAAAGCACGGTCATAAGCTTCCTGTGAGAGATTTTATTAAAATCGCTCCCATTTGATAGGATTCTATCTGTAATCTTAGGGGAAAGATATCTCCTTAACTCATTGTATCTTCTCAATTCATCAACCTGCTCATCAACCTTTTCTTTGAGATCTCTATTAAGGATAAGTAAATCTTCTTTAGCTTTGTCTAACTCAACCGTTCTTTCCTCTACCATCTTTTCAAGATTTTTAGCATAGTTATCTATCTCTTGTTTGGCCTTTCTCAATTCGAGATTTGCCTTTTCAAGCCCCACATATGCCTTATTTTTAGCAATCATTGCCTCTCTGAGTTGATTAATAGTCTTGATCATGCCATGGGCTGTTTCCGGTCTTTTTCCTTTTTTGCGGAAAGCGTGCAACATTTTCTTCCAAAATCCGAGCCTATCGTAGGTGACATCTAAAATAATGTAAGGGGCCTTGTATATCTCTCCTGCTGTTAAAATATTTCTATCATCTACCTTTAATGATTCAGTAATAAGAATTCCCACGCACTCTTTTTTATCTCTATCTTCTTCTCTATTAAGTAACTCGGAAAATCTGCCTAAAAATACCCTCTTACCTCCAATAATATCAGGAACGAGAAAGACCTTCCTTCCAACAACCTTTCTTCTCTTTTCAATAGGAGAGTAGATCGTAAGTTTATCATCTTCTATTCTGGCATTGAGTTTATATGGAAGGAATTCTTCTTCCTCGTTGAATAATATTTCTGGATCATATTCATTGAGGGGTTGTTTGATAATCGCTGGAGGAAGGCCCCAGATAGCAGGGATAAAAGATATGATTCCTTTTAAATATGGATCACCTATATAGTCCCGGTTAGCATCATGGTCATCATGAAATTTAACCCGTATAATTGCATGTATTTTTTTAAGTTTTTTATCAAGGGCCGGTGGTTTAATAATATCAATATCCTTGGTATCATTAAAATTTTTATTAAAAAAGGGAAGTCTCTTGATACCATCATCTGGGTTGGAAAAAAGCTGGATAAAATAACCAAATCTTCCCCAAGACTCTAGTGTTGCGGAAGAAATACCACAGTTGAAATAAAAATCAGGATCACCAACGAGTTCCTTGGCCTTTCGAAAGATCTTTTGAAATATCTCATATGTAGTCCATTCATCCTCATCAGTGAGATATTCCTTTGCAGAACTGTATCTATCCTTAGGAAATGACATCCCATCAAAAAGATCAGATGCATCACCCAAAAGGCTTTCCACATACGTGGAAATCATTCGTATATTCCTATTGCTTATGCAATCAATCCTGCTCATAAATTCAACATACTAAAATAGAAAACTCTCTTGACACCAAAAACTGTGGATGTTAAAAAATGTTTACCCTGTTAGAAAAAAATCCTCACCATTTATGGCTGGGTAAAAAAATCAATAAGTTTGAAATCTATTTAAATCCCCGCTTAAAGCTTCTAACAGGGCTTACGAAGAAAATCATAAAGCTAAGCATAAAATCGGGACGTGGCGCAGTCTGGAAGCGCACCTGAATGGGGTTCAGGGGGTCGCGAGTTCAAATCTCGCCGTCCCGACCATTAAATATCTAAACCCTCCACTCATTATTGCCTTTTCTCATCCTCTATTTATTTCTTTTCTTTGCAGTATGTTAAATCTTTAACCTGAAGGAAGTTTGAAAAACGAAAAGATAAAAAATCTATGGTCTTTCTACCATGAGATATCTATCTTTTGGGAGCCTAGAGAAAATCACAGCACCTGCACACGGTGCAACAAGTTTTTTAGACAATGTATCGCCAATTACCTGGAAGAGTTCGAGACAACAGGAACATAAGTTTGCACTTCTGTCAATCGAATAGGGGATTTTTTGTCTATTCGACTCGATAAAAAATTGGGGTTTGATAAAATTGGCGTGGTTTGCAGTATGGGTGAGAAAAAGGCTATCCCAGTCCTCCTCAGATCCGAGTTTCCTTGCCCATCTTGTCCAGATCCTTTTTTCAAGATCTGAGACAACATACCACTCCCGAGGAACGAGAGGTTTAAATTGTTCGTCCTCTACCATGGTCTCTTTCTCTTCTCTTGTCACTGGTCTTGGTAGAATAACATCTGATTGTGTAATTACTGCTTCTTTAAATCCCTCATAGCCCTCTAATTCAAATGAGCTAATTATTAGATATTTGCCATTTTTTTCTGATTTTCTATACCAGCTGCCCTGCCTGTGACATGTGCTGTTCCATACCTCTGGAGGTACACTAATTATCTTACTGATCTCATCAAGGCCAGCACAAACTACTGCTTTGCCTGATTTAAGCTTTATATCC
>DAOVDY010000161.1 GCA_030669265.1 Desulfobacteraceae bacterium
CCCCATAGTACCGACATGTACTTCTTGCAAACGGATAGTGCAGCCAGATTGGGTTGCCTGTCCTTATTGTGGAAATAGCTTGAAGCCTGAAAGTTAAAAATCCCTCGCAACCCCTAAAGTGATTTATTTCTTGACTATTCCGTTGCCTTTTTTTACCTTAGGCTTAAAATAATAGCTGAAAAAATATATACACTTTTATGCAAAATTAGAACTTGAATACCCCGTTTTGTAAACGGGGATGAAAAGTTCTCCTGCTGAAGGCAGGAGAAAATATGCTATACTTAACGCATGGAACTTAAAAGAACTAGCCATGCGGTATATGACACGAAGTACCATTTGGTATGGGCTCCTAAGTATCGAAAATGGATATTGCGTGGTGATATCCAAAATCGTGTGAAAGAAATATTTGAAGAGATTGCTGAAAACCACGATTTTGAAATAGACACTCTGGAAGTTGCGGAAGATCGCGTTCATATATTTCTGTCTTTTCCACCGAGGAAAAGTATCTCTAAAGTAGTAGGAATGTTGAAGAGCATAAGTGCGAGTGTAATATTTAAGGAACACCCAGAAGTAAAGAAGGAGCTTTGGGGTGGAGAATTTTGGGAAGATGGCTATTTTCTCCGCACAGTTGGTGATAAAGTAACTGCAGATGTGATTAGAAAATATATTAAGTATCATCGTGAACAAGAGAAGTCTCCAAAACAGTTAAAATTGTTTTAAGATGCCCCGCCCTGTGGGCGGGGTAATTCACTAGAAGAGGAATTTGCATGAAGTGTAAATATCATCCTAAAAGGCAGGCAGAATTTTTTTGTGCAAGCTGTAATGCCCCTCTCTGCAAGGAATGCGCTGAAGAGTCAAAGTCTGGCGAGTATTATTGTTTTCAGTGTGCCATGCTTCACTCTGTCTCTGAAGTTGGTACATCCATAAAAGATAAGCGGGTTGAGACCACAGAGAAGAAAGCAGTAAAAAAGAAACAATGGGGACCTTTTCAGTATTTTGTCATCATTTCCTCTGTGTTGATACTGGTGATGTGGGGGGTAATTATCTTTGGTGGGCAGCCTGCACCTTCCCAAAGAATTGATTTTGCTAAAAAGGGGAGGGTGCTCCTCTTTATGGTTGATGGAGCTATCAAGCGTTATGCACATTATGAAGGAAATAAATACCCTGAAAAACTATCCAATCTTGTTCCCAAATATCTCTCATTAAGTAAGGATCAACTTTTTTATTTAGAGAAATTATCCTATCAGAGGGATCCCAGGATAGGCTACCGCTTGTCTGTGGCAAATCCCAAGGCGGGGGAGATGAATGTTATTCTATCACCAAAGGGTATTGAGTATACTCAACCATCGAGCGGCGGAGTCTAAATGAAATGAAAAGACGTGCTGGTTTTACACTTGTTGAATTGATGGTTGTGGTTGCCATTTTAGGCATATTAGGTGCCACGGCAATGCCACTCTTCAACGCATGGCAACAGAGGGCCTATGGATCTGAAGCTGCCTTTATGGTAAAGAAAATTCTTGATGGACAGATTATGTATTTCCTGGAAAACGAGAAATTTTTTCCAGACCCAGGAGATATCATTGAAATTTATCATGATGGAACCCAAAAATTGAATGGAGTAAATAACCCAACAGTTATTCAGGATACATTGAATGCCCTTGCGATCAAAATTCCGATAGGCCATTTTCTTGATTTTCAAATTAGGAATATCCCTGGAGTAGGTTCCCATGTAGAGATAAGTCATTATCGAAATCATGATCTTTTTAAGAATGGCGGTAAAAGGATTTTTGGGGACCTCGATAGTACTGGACAAATTGTTGTAACATACGGACTATAGAATAGTACTATGTGAGTAATCAATGTATCGAACTCATTCGCTCATATATCAGGAATATATTTCATTAGATCATCCCTCGTTAAAAGGACATTCTCACAATAATTTCAGAAATGTTCATTAGCAAACATGAGCCTCAAATCTATAATTAATAATTTTATTACAAGCGGAATAAAATCTCCGGATTTAGAGATAATAACCAAATCTAAAGCCCTCAATATATTTCTATGCATCCTTATTCTTCTTTCCCCTTGCCTTGGGTTTTTTTATTTTTCCATCAGAGCAGATCTTCTCTTTTATACTATTATTGGTGCCGGTATATTAGGGATCTCGGCTCTGATTCTTCTACGGCTGACCAAAAATCTCATCGTCGCTGGAAATTATGCCTTTTTTATCCTATGGGCCACCTTTTTGATTATTAGATGGAATACAGGGGCAATGAGTGAAGGAGGTTTAATGCTTTTATCCTGGATATGGAATGCTGCCCTCATACTTATGGCTATTTTCATTACAGGATATCAATGGGGAACTATCTGGGGGACGTTAATATTTGTTGAAACCGGTGTTGCAGTGTATCTATTCAGGACCGGTTATGAGTTTCCGAATCTTATCCCTTCTGATATTTCACCTATTTATTCCCTGGGCGCATATTTATCAGGCCTTTTGGTTATTCTTTTCATCGCCTTTATGTATGAAAAGGAAAAGAATGCTGCCCTTGACAGAGAACAGCTTCGATCCAGGATCCTTGTAGAGTCAAAGAAATATATTGACACTCTTGTTGAAAAATCACCTCTGCCTACCTTTGTAGTAGATTTGGAACATCGGGTGATTCAATGGAACCGTGCATGCCAGAAGATGACAGGTATACCTACAGAGGAAATAATTGGTAAGAAGGTTCCTGTCTCCTTGTATGTTGACAACCAACGGAGTTTAGCTGATATCATGGTAGAGGACCCGGATTCTATAATGGACAAATTTTCCAGCTCAATCGTATCAAAGACAGAAAGCGGGTTCTTTGAGGTGGGAGTTCCTTTTCCTGATATAAAAGAGGGTATTCAAGCAAATGTGGCCGTTGCTCCCATTCTCGATATAAACGGCGTAATTAAAGGGGCCATAGAAATAATACAGGATGTGACAAATGTGGAAGGGGGAAATTACAGCGCATATGATAATCAAGAACAGGCAATTGGATTGGCATCAAATCCTATTTTTAAAATAGACGCGAAAGGTAAGGTTAGCTTCTGGAATAAGGCATGTGAAGAAAATTTTGGCTATCATTCCTCTGAAATAATTGGAAATAGCCCTTTGACCTTTGTTTCAAAATCTACACGAAAGCCTTTTAAGGAAACAATAGTAAGGGTTTTTAAGGGTGAATCATTTAATGGAAAAGAATGGAAGTATTATTCGGCTGATGGAGAACCAGTGCATGTTCTGGCCAGGGTTTATACTCTTAAGAACATCGATGGAAAAACCAAAGAGTGTGTAGTTGAGAATACAGATATAACCGATCTTGCTTTGAGAATGAAGGAATTAGAGCGAGAGGCAATAGAGGCCAAGGAAAAGCTAAAGAGTATGAATGATGAATATGTCTTATTACGAAAAAATATTGCTACCTATATTCGAAAAAAAGATCCTGAGACATTTGATGAAGAACCTGATACACGTGAGCGAAAGGAGGATGTGAAAGACCTTAAAAAGGATATAGAGGATCTTACAAAGGAATAATCAGGCAGATAAAAGAAAGTTTTAGAGTCTACATAACTTCATACACCATAATCTCTGCTCTTTTTCCTTTCACTTTTTTTGGGCCA
>DAOVDY010000036.1 GCA_030669265.1 Desulfobacteraceae bacterium
AAAAAGGCTTCCTTTGCCTTATCAGGAAGCTTTTGTGTCATCTCTGTATTAATAAAACCTGGTGCTACTGCATTGACGGTGATACCTCTGCTAGCCAACTCCCTTGCAACAGTCTTAGTGAAACCCATTATACCTGCCTTCGAGGCTCCATAGTTAGACTGGCCAATATTTCCAATCTGACCAACAACAGAGGAAATATTTATAATCCTGCCACTCCTCTGTTTTATCATTGACCTCATTACAGCTTTGGTGCAATTAAAAACGCTTTTTAGGTTGACCTGAAGTGTCTGATCCCATTGATCTTCAGACATCCTCATTAAAAATGCGTCCCTGGTTATCCCGGCGTTATTAACTAGCACATCCACTCTTTGAAAATCTTTGACCGCTTTCTGAAAAAATTCCTCAACATCACGAAAGGAAGAAACATCGAGTTTCTCTGACCTTGCCTCGACATTCATCTTATCAAGGAGTTCTAATGTCTTATTTGCTGCAAGGTCATCAGGGTCATAATGCACAAATATAATTCTTGCACCCTCTCGAGCAAATCTAAGGCAAATTGCCCGGCCAATTCCCTTAGATCCTCCCGTAATAACTATTGTCCTTTTTGATGCAGACACTTATGTCTTACCTTTCATTTCCTTTGGTTTGAAATGCAGCCAATCCTTCCTCCAGCCGCTCTTTGACATGATTATTAACAAAATCAATAGCTATTCGAATCGCATTCTTTACAGCCTTAGGGCTTGAATCACCGTGACATATAATTCCAACACCTTTTACCCCTAAAAGAAGGGCTCCCCCATGTTCTGCATAATCGAGATTCCTTTTAAAATCTTCAAATGCTCTTCCACTAAGCCAGAACCCAAGCCTGGAGATCAAGCTCTTGGACATTTCCCTTTCCCAATTCAGACCGTGCCCAAAGGGCACCTTGAGCGTTTACTCTGGGGGCATGGTCACCTCCCATTGCATCTATAGCGATATTCAGATTAACCCTCTTCTTTTTTGATTACTGTCTTACCCTTATAGGTACCACAATTCATGCATACATGATGTGGAAGGACTGGTTCGTGACATTGAGGGCAAAATGAAATCTTGGCCACTTTTAGGTGATGATGAGATCTCCTCATATCCCTTCTTGATTTTGATGTTTTCTTCTTAGGTACAGGCATAATGAAATTTCCTTAATTTTGTCATTGGTCATTTGGCATTGGCCATTTGGCATTGGCCATTTGGCATTGGCCATTATTGACACTTCTTCCCAACAGACAACTGACAATTATCAACTGACATTTCCCAATGCCTCATATCGTGATTGACATGAGCACCGTGCTGTATTCAAATTACACCCACATAGAGGGCAAAGCCCTTTGCAGTCATCATTACAAAGAGTCTTCATTGGTAAATTGAGAATAAGCTGCTCTTTTATTATCTGATCTGAGTCCAAAAAATTATCATCAATGAAATCCAGGTTAAGGTCATTTTCTAATAGTTCAACCTCTGCTTCCCCTTTATATGAAAACATTAACAAGTATATCCTAAAATCTGTTGTTACACCCTTACTGTAAGTTTCAAGACATCTGTCACATCTCAAAAGTAATCTGGCAGATAAAAAACCATCTACTACTATCTTTTCGCCAGCTGGGTATATCTTAAGCCTGGTAGAAAGTGGGCTATCAAGCCCCACGACCCTATCCTCATCGAAATCTGGTTTCCACCAATCTGGTTCAAGTGAGAAATTAATCTCTTTACCCCCTGAAGGGATCTTTGTCAAATCGATTTTCATTCGATTTTCATTTATGTCTTAGAATGTACAACCTACTATTATAACTATCGTTAATAATTAAGATTTGCTTTTATATAGAGTGCTCCTTTTTGTCAAGATAATTTCTTCTTGTCCCCACTCTTGAATTGCTGCATAGAAAGTAGTAAGATCAAAAAGAAAATGAAAACGAAACAGATATTTGAGACCTATAATAGAGAAAAAAATAGGATAATTACTAAATTTAGTTATTGTCCCAGATGTGGGGAACGATGTATTTCAACATCCTCTGTTATTCATAGCAAGGTTAGATGCCCAAGGTGTGGTTTTATTCTCTATCAAAATCCATCCCCAGGAGTCGTCGTATTAATTGTTGATAATGACATGATACTATTAGGTGAGAGGGATAACAAGGTATTTATGGGAGGAAAATGGAGCCTTCCTGGTGGATTTATCGAGTTTGATGAAGACTTCCTATCTGCAGCACATAGGGAAATAATGGAAGAGACTGGCCTTTCTATAAAAATCATCTCCATTATCAGTGTTGTTTCTAATTTCTTCTCACCTGACCTGCATACCTTAGTAATTGTGCTGCTGGCAAATAAAATGAATGGTACCTTACGACCTGGTGATGACATGGTGAAATTAGAATGGTTCCCTATTTCAGGGCCTTTTCCCTCTATGGCCTTTGAAGCAGATAAGCATATAATTAATAGATACTATACAACAAAGATAGCTGGAACATCAGTAGATCCTCGGTTTGCTTCACTGTAAAAGAAAGATATTAGGGTAACAGTTTGCAAAGAAAAATGAGAGCATGCCATCATGAATTGTGAAATAGTAACTATCGGTAGTGAACTTTTACATGGCCAGATAATAGACACCAATGCATCCTACCTTGCTCGCACGCTTAATTCTATCGGGCTTAACATAGCATTTCACACTACCGTAGGAGATATCTATACCCAAATAAAGGATGTCCTTTTCCAGGCACGGGATAGAACCGATCTGGTTATTACTACAGGTGGTATCGGGCCTACAGAAGATGACTTGACAAGAGAGGCGATAGCCGATGTGGTAGGTGTTCCACTTACATTTATAAGGGAATTAATGGATCAAATCGAATCTATTTTTAAACGCATTGGGTATAGCATGCCAGAAAACAATAGAAAGCAGGCTTTTATACCTGATGGGGCCATCCCTATTCCCAATGAAATAGGAACAGCTCCCGGGTTTATTATAGAAAAAGGATCAAAGGTAATTATTGCCCTTCCTGGAGTACCAAAAGAACTAAAATATCTCCTTAACAAAAAGGTTGTTCCTTACCTGAAGAAACGTTTTCAACTTGATCAGGAATTAATTTCCTCTAAAACTCTCAAGGTAACAGGTATAGGTGAAAGCAAGATTGACGCCCAGATAAAAGATCTTATTAAGGAAACTATTAATCCAACTATCGGTATCTTAGCTTCACCAGGTGATATAAGTATCACGGTAACAGCCTGGGCAAAAAGTGAAAGAGAGGCTGAGACTCTTGTAAGGCCAATCGAGCGAGAGATTAGATCACGCTTAGGAAATAATATATATGGTGTCAACGAAGATACCCTCCATGGAGTTGTCATAAACCTTCTTAATAAAAGAGGAGATACCTTATCTGTTTTAGAGACCTTTTCAGGAGGGGAGCTAACAGGGAGGCTGCAAAAGTCACCATTATCCCCGCTTCATGAAAGTATTGTGATAGGAAAAAAAGAACAAATCCTTTCCTTTTTGAATAAGAAAGGCCCTGCTCTTGAAATAAACAAAAAGACAGCTGAGTATCTGGCTAAAAAAATAAAACGTAAGGGAAATAGCTCAATTGGCTTAGCCCTTTTAGGAACACTAAAAACGGCTGAAAAGGGATATAATGTTGATGCTCATGTCGTAGTTTCTGGTGAAAATATCAATGGTAGCTATGGCTGGAAAATGGGTGGTGATCTTCCTACCCTTCAGAGTAGGAGTGCAACAATAGCCTTGAATACTTTAAGATTAGCCCTGATTTCTTGACTGTAACGCCTTATAGGGAGCAGTGATAATGCATAAAATAAATCATTTTGAAACAACATGGTCCCGCTTAACCAGTTTTGTAGTGCATAACAAAAAAAGATACCCATGCCCCTGCTTCACATTCGGTGCAGATACGACATAACCTATCAAATTAATAGTAGCGTGTTTGAGTTATTTACATCGAGTAATACGTAACTAATAACCTATAGCGAGGTGATTAAAATGATACGTCAACCAGCAGTAGTCAATCAATTTTATCCTGGAAGGGAAGAAGATCTTAAAAAAGATATTTCCAGCAGGATTAAGCCTGCCACAGGTGAACAAAAAAAAGAAAAGGTATTGGCCCTGGTATCTCCTCATGCCGGTTATATGTACTCAGGCAATGTTGCTGGAGCTGTTTATGCCGTAGCTGATATTACCAAGGAAGTAATCGTAATGGGCCCCAATCATCATGGACTTGGAGCACCGTTTGCTGTGATGGCACAGGGTGTTTGGCGCATGCCATGGGGTGATATTAGCATAAATGAAAAACTGGCCAATCTCCTGATTGAAGAATCCAGCTGGTTACGCGCTGATGATCAGGCCCACATACAAGAACATTCTGTTGAGGTGCAATTACCCTTTATTCAATATATCAAACCTGATGTTGAATTTGTACCAATTGTTCTTGGCAGAGCTGACTTTAAGACATGTGAAGAAATAGGTACAGCTATAGCCAGGGCTATAAGGAAATTCGGTAGGCCTGTTGTCATTATAGCCAGTACAGATATGACTCACTATGAATCACAGGAAAGCGCTAAACAAAAGGATCAATTAGCAATAGAAAAGGTACGCTCTTTGGATCCTTCTGGGCTTTTAGAGATAGTTGATGAGAATAACATATCTATGTGCGGCGTAATTCCAACCGCAATAACCCTTATAGCAGCCAAGGAACTGGGTGCAACCACGGCAAATTTGGTAGCCTATGCCACATCAGGGGATGTGAGTGGTGATTATAGCTACGTTGTAGGGTATGCTGGATTTATCATTCAATGACAGGTCATCCAGCTACTTCCCGTAGGGTTTCTTCAAAGATAGACAAACACACATCTATCTCCTCTGCTGTAACAGTAAGCGCCGGAGAAAAACGAATCGTATTCTCACCACACCCAAGGAGTAGTAGCCCTTTTTGAAAGGACTTTTGAATCAACTCATTGCGCCAATCAGTGGCCCGTTCTTTGGTATCTCTATCCTTTACTAACTCAACGCCAACCATGAGACCCTTACCGCGCACATCGCCCATACACTCTATTGAGTTCTGCAACTCCCGTAGCCTTGTCATTAAATATTCACCACGGATCTCTGCATTTTCCATCAGTTCAGCCTCAAGCAACTCAATAGTAGCTAGGGCAGCTCTGCAGGAGATCGGATTGCCTCCGAAGGTGGAAGCATGGGAGCCTGCTTCCCAGACCATTATGTCAGATCGGGCCACCATGGCACCGAGCGGCATTCCTGATGCGATTCCCTTTGCCAGGGCCATAATGTCCGGCACCACACCAAAGTGTTCCATTGCGAACATTTTTCCCGTACGGCCCATGCCCGATTGTACCTCATCGGCTACATAGAGAATCCCGTACTTTTTAGCCACTTTCTGCAACTCCCTGTGGAACTCTGGGGGAGGCACAATGTATCCACCCTCGCCCTGGATAGGCTCAACGAAGATGGCTGCCACCTCTTCCGGGGGCATAGTGGTGCGGAAGATGGTATCTTCTACCCAGCGCACACACTCAATTCCGCATTCAGGATACGACATATTGTAAGGACACCTGTAACAATAGGCATAAGGGATATGGGTAATTCCAGGGATAAGCGGATTATAATGCTTTTTCTGGATCGTTTTGCTCGCCGTAAGTGAAAGCGCGCCCATAGTGCGGCCATGGAACGCTCCAAAGAAAGCAATGTTTAGCTCCCGCTTTGTATACCAACGGGCGAGCTTAAAGGCCGCTTCCACAGCCTCGGCGCCAGAGTTTGCAAAAAATACCTTATTGTCCCCATCACCAGGTACCAGTTGGGCCAGCTTTTCCGCCAGAGTGATCTGTGATGTATAGTAGAAATCGGTTCCAGACATATGTAATAGCTTGTTAGCCTGTTCCTTGATGGCATTGACGACATGAGGGTGGCAATGTCCTGTTGCGCATACTGCAATACCTGCGGTAAAGTCCAAGAAGGTGTTCCCATCTGGGTCATGGATCCATAACCCCTTGGCGTTCTCGGCAACAAGGGGATAAATCCGAGTGTAGGAGGGAGATACATGATTTCGATCTACATCAATCAATGCAGCAGCATTAGGGCCTGGGAGAGTTGTCTTTATATCAGGAAATTTCATCGTAGTGCTCCTTTCTCAGTATCTTAATTGTAATACATTATCCATTTTTTAATAGCTGAACAACATCGCTATCATCACAATATTCATGACCATACCATTCACCAGGTATCTTTCGCACCTTATTCTCCTAAAAACAAGTTAATTCTCTGCCCCTGTTTTATGTTTGATTTTTTTACCTGGACCCTTAATGAAATATATATCTACACGATTTTTTTGTAATAACCCAAATTTATTTTTCCTACATTTTTTAGGTGTAAAAACCAATATGATACTTGCAATCTCATCTCATATGATGTAAGCATTGGCAGGTTTTCATTTTAAACCTCTCATATTTGAATGTTGATGATGTATATGGGAGGTTTTATTTCTTCGATCTTACATTTTAAAATTCATTGGAGTTCCTCGTCAAAGCTGGGAGCTTATTTGCTGGATTATTAGTTACCACTCAGGTTCAAAGTTCAGTGGCACGAACCTAACAACCTCCTGAGAAACTTAATATGTAAAAGAGCATGGAGATGTCTTTTTTTGTTATGCCCTCATAAATGCACAGGAGTGGCCCAGATAATCGGGATTTTATAGGCAGAGCGTATAATAGTTATTGTCAAGTTGCGGTAAATCCCGATTATCTGGGCCCAAGCACGGGATCTTGTTTCAAGGGCATAAAGCAAAAAAAGACATCTCCATGCTTAACGTAACGTTTCTTTCATGAATAACACTGAAGCGAAACATCGGGGTTATTTGCTAAAGAGAAACTTATCAATTCAACAATATAATGGAGATCCATTTAACAGCAATGAGGGGAAAGTAATGAAAAAAGAAGCCAACCAAGACCGCATCTTTTACCGAAGCCTGGGAAAATATTATCCAATTATTAGCCATGGGCAGGGTATTTACCTCTATGATACTGATGGAAAAAGATATATCGATG
>DAOVDY010000114.1 GCA_030669265.1 Desulfobacteraceae bacterium
ACGGAAAGTCCTTTTTTGTTCTTAACGGGCTGAAGTCTGCCAGGAACAAAGGTAAGCCTTTGTATGCCCCTTGCAATAGTATTGAGGTCTATATCAAGGCTAAAGGCAACTGCAGCAGCCGCCAGTATGTTATAGGCATTTATCTGGCCAAAAAGTGATGATGTGATAGATACATCCCCAGCTGGTGTAGCCAATCTAAAACGTAATCCCTCTGCGCTGGAGTTAATATCGGCGGCCCTCAATAAACAATTATCTCCAAGGCCATAACTCACAACCGAAGCCTTTGTTATTTTTTCTAACACCCTGCCCCTTGGGTCATCCATATTGATTATTGCCTTTACTTGTCCTTCTTCTCTCAATGAAGAAAAGAGCAAAGATTTTGCCTTAAAATACTCTTCCATTGTTGAGTGGTAATCAAGATGATCCCTGGAAAAATTTGTAAATAGTGCCCTTGACCAATTCAATCCCTTTATCCTTCCTTGCTCTAATGAATGGGATGAAACCTCTATTATAATATCGGTCACGCCAGCATCTCTCATTTCACCCATTATCTTCATCAGGTCACTAGATTCAGGTGTTGTTAATGATGCCTGGAAAGATTTTGCCTTAAATCTATAACTGATAGTCCCAATAACTCCTACATTCCTACCCTTCTCTTTTAATATCGACTCCAAAACATAACTTGTTGTTGTCTTACCGTTAGTGCCAGTGATGCCTATTAAATTCATACCCTTAGAGGGATAATTGTAAAACCTGGAAGCCAACTCAGAAAGGGCAGCTCTTGTATCAGGTAACCTGACAATAGTTACATTCGTAAAAAGATTTTCAATATTTTCTACTGCTAATGCACATGCACCTTTCTGAACGGCATGAGCCAAATACTTATGACCATCTTGACTGCTCCCTTTAACAGCAACAAACAGATAGCCTTTTTTAACAGCACGAGAATCGCTGGTCAGCCCTTTGATCTCAAGATTTTCATTTCCATGTTGCTCCAAGATAGGTTGACCATTTAGTAGGTAATCGAGCCTCACTGTCCGTTGTCCGTTGACTGTTGTCCGTTGCTTCCTAACTTTAGGCACTTTCCGCCTTCATGCTGATGGTCTAAATGTGACAGTAAGTAATCTGTCTTTTTTTAAAGGTGTACCAGGTTCTGGAACTTGTTCCACAACAATCCCACTTCCCTTAACAACCACTCTCAAGCCCAATTGTTGAGCTTTCTTTAAAACATCTCTCACACCAAGACCTATTAAATTAGGTATTGAACCAGGTAAATCAGGCCTCGGGGCTATCATTTTCTCTTTTCTTTCAATAGAATGCGAAACATCCTGTTGACTTGTCCGCAACGTTCTCGCTTTCGAAGCAGACAGGGAAGTTGCAGGCCGAAATGATGGAACCACATTGAGGTGATTAAGAGTCCAGTATCCAACATCCCTAAAAACAGGAGCTGCTACAACCCCTCCGTATGGAATCCCTTTTGGTTCATCAAGGGCAACCAAAATTACTAAAGCAGGAGAATCTGAAGGGGTAAAACCACCGAAGATTGCCACAAATTTTTTATTCGAATAGATTTTTTTAATCGGATCAACCTTTTGTGCGGTTCCTGTCTTACCAGCAACAGAATATTTTTTTATTGCGGCTTTAGGGGCTGTTCCATCTTGCCTGACTACCCCCTCAAGTACACCTCGTACCTTCTTAGCTGTTTCAGACGATATGACATCCCTTCTAATGGAAGGGTAAAAATTTCTTATTGCTTCCCCCCTCTGATCAACGATTGATTTTACTATATAGGGCCTCATGAGATGCCCACCATTTGCTATAGCCCCAAAGGCCATGGCTAATTGCAAAGGGGAGACCGAGATGCCCTGGCCAAAACAGAGGGTATTTTGCCCTATCAGGCTCATATTTCTAATAGGTCTTAGAATTCCTTTCCTTTCACCTGGAAAATCTATCCCAGTTTTCTCACCAAAACCAAATCTTTCTAAATAATAATTGAAGTGCTCTGCTCCAAGCCTCTGGCCTATCTTTATTGCCCCTATGTTACTGGAAAATTTAATTATCTCACTCACCTTTAACATCCCAAAGGGGCGGCTATCGTGAATAATAAAGCTGCCAATGGCATACTCTCCCTTTTCACAATTAAGAACAGTTTCTGGACTAATTACACCCTCTTCTAAGGCGCCAGCTAAAAGAAATGCCTTTTGAGTAGATCCAGGTTCAAAACAATCAGTAATTGCCCTATTCCTCCACTCATATGGTTGATACTTCCAGAAGATATTTGGGTTAAACTCTGGCACTACTGCCATAGCCAAAATCTCGCCTGTCTGGGGCCTCATCACTATACATACACCACTTCTCGCTCTTGATCTTCGTACGGCTTTCCTCAAAGCTTTCTGGGCCTTATAACTAATATCCTTATCCAATGTTAAAATGAGATTAAAGGGATCCTGTTTCTCTATCCTTGGTCCATCAAAAATAAGAGGCCTGCCAAGGGCATCATGAATCCTGCTAAACCTTGCTTCTTGTCCCTCCAAATACCTGTTATATTTTAATTCTATACCCTCAAGGCCTTTGTTATCCTGGCTTGCAAAGCCTATAACATGGGCTCCCGTTTCCATGCATGGATAGTAACGCCTGTTCTCCTTGGTAAAATCTATTCCGGTTATGTTAAGCTCTCTAACCCTATTAATCTCTTCTGGAGTTACCTTTCTCTTAATCCATGAAAAAGAACGAGAATTATGTAATTTTTTTAGCACATCCCTTTTATCTAAATTTAAGGCCCTGGCAAGACGAGTTGCGGCTGTTTTCTTATTTTTTACCTTTTTTGGATAACAGTATAGTGAATCCACCTCAATGCTGAGCGCTAATTCCTTGCCATTTCTATCAAAAATGGTTCCTCTCTGGCTGGTAAGGATAAGCTTTCCTGTATAGCCCCTCTTAGCCAAAGATGAAAGCTCACTCCCTTTTAGAATCTGTAGTTGATACGCCCGTAAAAAAATGAGGCAAAATACAAAGAAAAAACAGATTCCTGTTATATAAATCCTGATCCTTATCCATTTTTTATCTTTTATTCTCATGGCAAGAAAACTATCTGTTGAGGCAAGGGATATCTTAAACCAAATTCTTCACCTGCCTTATTTTCCAAACGTTCAGGTGATTTCAAAGAAGCTATTTCTAACTTCAGCTTTCTGTTGTATTCCCTGATTTGCCCTATCTCCTTCTTCATGTGGCTCAATGAATAACCAATCTGTGTCCTTTTAGAATTCACCCAGACATGAGAAATTCCTACTAATAAAAATAAAAAAAGCATCATTGAAAAAAAATGGAATAATTTTATAGATTCTTTTTTTTTCTTATTCATTGTAAGTTCTTTCTGCCACTCTCATTATAGCGCTTCTGGCTCTTGGGTTGACATTCACTTCCATATGGCTAGGCCTAAGCCCTTTTCTTTTTAAGGCCTTCATAAGGGAAGGATTAGTGTCAGGAAAAACAGGGAGCTTTCGAGGAGATATGGTATCTTTCTCCCGTTGGTGAAAGGCCTGTTTAACAAGCCTATCCTCCAATGAATGATACGATATCACCACTACCCTTCCCCCTTTAACAAGCAATGAAGGGCATTTCTCTAAAAAATCAGCTATATTTTCTAGCTCCCTATTAACAGCTATCCTAAGCGCCTGAAAGGTCTTGGTAGCGGGATGTCTTTTCCGAGGACGATATTTAGCAGGAATAGTAGCTTCAATAAGCAGGGCTAATTGCCGGCTTGAAGTTATAGGACCTTTTCGCCTCTCTTCAACAATAGCCCGAGCGATCAACTTGGCCCATCTCTCCTGAGCATAAACCCATAGAAGCTCCTGCAGCCTTTCCATGGAAATGGTGTTAACCAATTCACCAGCAGTTTCACCCTTGTCCTCGTCCATTCTCATATCCAAAGGTTCATCCTTTATAAAACTAAAACCTCTGCCGGACGACTCTAACTGATAGGATGACAAACCAAGATCTAATAAAATTCCGTTTACCCTATCAATTCCGATTCTTTTAAGTACCCTATCTAGAGCAACGTAGCTTTCCTTAACTATCTTGACCCTGTCTCCAAAAGGAGAAAGTCTTTCCTTGGCTAGCCGTATTGATGATCTATCAATATCTAAGCAAATCAGCTCTCCCTTTGGGGCTATACATTTACAAATCTCTAAACTGTGTCCACCAGTTCCCACTGTCCCGTCAACATATATCCCCTCAGGAATAGTAATCAGATACTGAATAACCTCATCAACCATTACCGGTTGATGAGAAATTGCCATCTTCTCCCCCTATCAAATTCCCATATCGGAAAGAGATTGGCTTATCCCTGGAAAAGATTTCTTAGCCCTTTCGAACTCTTCATCCCACTTGGCCTTATCCCAAATTTCAAATCTGGTTAAATGGCCCACTAACACTACCTCTTTATTTAATCCAGCCAACTCTCTCAGGTTTGAAGGAATCAAAATCCTGCC
>DAOVDY010000139.1 GCA_030669265.1 Desulfobacteraceae bacterium
TAATCCACTCCCTTTTTTGGCCCCTTCCCTGATTGCCCTATTAAGAAACTCACCTGTCTCTTCAGCCATTCCAAATTTACCCTCGGAGAGTTCATTGTCCACATCCTCTGATGTGGCACCAACCATTGCCACCTCCAAATCATGTATAATTCCAGCACCGTTCATGGCAATGCCAGAAATTATTCCCCTTTCCATCAAATCCAAAATTACCGGGCCTAAGCCAACCTTAATGGTATGAGCCCCCATCGCTAGTATAATAGCCTTTTTTTCTTTTACGGCTATTTGCAATCTATTAACCACTTTTCTAAGATCATTTCCTGCTAAAATATTTGGCAGACTTTCAAGCCAAAGACCCATTGTGTTTCCTGCTCTCCAACTCGATCCGAAATCCCTGGCCGAAACCTTGCTTTGCCTTTTTTTTAGTGGATATGTTTTTACATTTTTTAGTGATATTGGTTTAAATTGGTTCATTGTTAATTCATCCGTGTGTTATTCCTCTTTGTAAGTCCTTTGCCTATGCGATTTTGTTATCATGAAGATATTTTCTTAAAAAAGGATATACTCAACTAACTCACAAATTATGTGTCCTGCCAAGATATGGGTTTCCTGAACGCGAGGGGTCTCGTTGCTTTCAACCACCAATGGTAAATCTACTAATGTGAGCATTTTTCCGCCATCTCCCCCTATAAGGCCAACGGCATATAAACCCTTTTCTTTGGCAGTCCGTATGGCAGAAAGAATGTTTCTCGAGTTTCCACTCGTTGAAATAGCAAGCAATATATCTCCTTCAACACCAAGGGCCTGAATCTGCTTAGAGAAGACTTCTTCATAGCTGTAATCATTGGCTACACTCGTAATAATAGAGGTATCAGTGGTGAGTGCCATGGCTGGTAAGGGATGGCGTTCTAATATAAACTTGATAACAAATTCTGCAGCAATATGCTGTGCATCAGCTGCACTTCCTCCATTACCACACAGCATAAGCTTTCTGTCATTTTGAAAGGCTTTCGATATATATTCAGCACAATCTATCAATTGGGAGGTATTTTTTCTAATAAAACCTTCTTGAATTCTCTGGCTTTCTTTGGCTACTCTTCTAATAATCTCTTCCATTCCTGTGCCTCGTTATCTTGTGGCTATACATTTCCTATCGCACATAATGTTTTTAAAACTATAATCTCAATACACATTTGTCAATGCTGGATTTACTTCTGGATTTACTTCTATCTCACTAATTGAAATCTAAAAAATTATTTATTCATAAATTAATTTAAGTAATTATAATATCTATTTGCTAATATTATGAATTTAATATTTTAATTCATGTTATGATATAAGCGAGAAAAAAATTTTCTCAAATTACAGAATTTTTTATTGAAAATGATACTTCACTATGCTAATAACTCCGCATAGCTTTTTTTATATCCATTTTAAAAATGTATTCATATCTTTCCTAAGTCCCTCGATTCATAAATTCGATGACGTATTTATTTACTCGGGACTAAGTGCTGCCTGCGATGAGCTCAGCCGCGGCGAGTGAGCAAGTGCAAAGATTATACTCATTAGAATACGTATAGTATTTGCGAATCGAAGCACTAAGTAACATCCGTAATTATTAAACAATGTACCTGTCTATCTTTTAAAAGAAATTATCTAAGAAAATATATAAGGAAAGGGGAGAGAAAGTAGTAGTAATAAGGGGAAGTACCTTTTGCATTTAATAGAAAAAATAAAATAGGAGGGTGAAACTCATGACAAAAGCAGAATTAATATCAGCGATAGCCAAGAGCACAGGTTTAACAAAGGCCGATTCAGAAAGAGCATTGAATTCTTTTCTTGATGCTGCAAAAAACACCATTAAAAAAGAGGGTAAACTTCCCTTAGCCGGTTTCGGAACCTTTGTAGTAGTCAATAGAAAAGCAAGAACCGGGAGAAACCCACAGACTGGAGCACCGATTCAAATTAAAGCCAGCAAGGTTGTCAGATTTCGCCCCGGGAAGGAATTAAAAGAAAGCCTGTAGTGCATAACCAATTGTTTATCCTGTCAGAGAAAAGACGTATCATTTGTGGCAGTGTTTACCCTGGTAATATCTTTTCATCGTTGAGTTTTTTGGCATACACATTGAACAAGGTAACGTGATCTAATAGTAATTTAACGTGCTGAATAATCTTTCTAACAGGATTTACAAATCGGTGGTGGCGCAAATATTATTAGGAAATCGCGTTTGTTGCAGATAATAATTTTATAGCTTCAGCTACAATTTTTACCTCTTTTTCTTGGATTGTTCTTATATCCAGCAAAACCTGATCTTTCTCAAGTCTTGCTATGATAGGCGGATTATAGGAATGTAATAAATTTACTATATAAGGGGCTGAAAGTCTCCCCGGAGATATGCAAAGAAGCCTGCTTCGTATCTCCTCTAAAGGCATGGCGCCACCACCAACTCGAGAAAAACCATCACATAGGCGAAGAGAGATATTCGTATTATCCACCCTTCCGATCATATTCAATAACTTTTTTGCCCTTCGGCACACACTTTGATACGATTGGCATATCATTCTCAATGTAGGTATCTGTTGTATTGCCTTCTTCTCATCCCTGTAAAGGCTCAGTGTTTCCTGAAGCGCAAAAAGGGTTAATTTATCTACCCTGAGAGCCCTCGCAAGTTGGTTCTCCTTTATTGCCGAAATAATCTTTTCCTTTCCAAGAATTATTCCGCATTGTGGTCCACCCAGCATCTTATCACCACTGAAGGTGATTATATCTGCCCCTTTTGCGACAGAATCCTGAACCGTCGGTTCTTTTGTGAGTCCATATAGAGAAAAATCAATAAAGCAACCGCTGCCAAGATCCTCCATTACGGGAAGGTTATATTTCTTTCCTAACGCAACAAGCGCGTTCAACGGTACTTCCTCTGTAAATCCTACCGTCTGAAAATTGCTCGTGTGAACCTTGAGTAAAAGAGCGGTATTCGATACAATAGCAGCTTCATAATCATCGATAGTCGTCTTGTTGGTAGTTCCTATCTCAAACATCCTCGCCCCACTCTTTCTCATGACCTCAGGTATCCTAAAGGAGCCGCCAATCTCTACTAATTGGCCTCTGGAAATAATAACCTCCTTATCTTTGGCAATAGTATCTAGGGCAATGAGAACGGCAGCAGCGTTATTATTAACAACTATAGCACTCTCTGCCCCGGTCAGCTCAATAAGTATGTCTTCCACATGTACATACCTGCTCCCTCTTTTGCCAGTCTTTAGATCATATTCTAAATTGCTATAACAACCTGCTACAGTATTAAATGGAGTAATAACTTTTTTTGCCAGCAGCGATCGTCCCAAATTAGTGTGCACAATGACTCCAGTGGCATTGATAACCTGTTTTAGGCTCGGCTGGGATAGGATTGTTATCTGTTTATTTATCTGATCAACGACAGCAGGTAACGCTAAGTCTGGCAATTCATCCTCTCTCTGCACCCTGTTTATCTTTTGCCTCAGTTCATCCAAAACATAATGAATGGCCCTCAAAACCAGGGCCCGAGGAGTAGTTAACAGAAATCCCCTAATGACAGACGACTCCAATAGATAATCTACCGATGGTAACTGTCTAAAAATCATATTTTTATCATCTTTTTTCACTTCTGACTCCCTATTGTACTGCTAACAAACGCAATAATATCCAGTTGCCAACCAGTAAATAATATGATACATACTGTTTTATTGTGGTGGGTGTAGCTCAGTTGGTAGAGCACTGGGTTGTGGCCCCAGTTGTCGCGGGTTCAAGTCCCGTCACTCACCCCAATAAAGTAGCATTTCCTGTGTTCATAATTAACCTATTCAAAAAAAACGCCCTATACTAATCATCCAGCCAAGTAAAATCCTCGATAAATAATCAGCAAGCAAGAAAGGGTATTTTAAGGCATCTGTAAAGATGAGGATGAGTATTATTAAGAACCCATATCGTGCGAACTGCTGATATTTGACCGAAAGTGGATAAGGAAGCAGAAAGGCCAGCACATGCGAACCATCCAAGGGGGGAATTGGAATAAGATTAAACATGGCTAAAATAATATTAATCTTAACACCGAAAAGACACAATAAA
>DAOVDY010000169.1 GCA_030669265.1 Desulfobacteraceae bacterium
TATCAATTCCACGCCCTTTACATATCCACGGCCGTCCCATACCGGTCTTGCTCCCATAAGGTAAAGGGCCTTTGACTCCATCACCCCATGATGTCTCAAAGTCTCTGTAGCCCAGAGGATCAGGGCGGTCTTGTGCGGATATCTTCCATTCTTTTTCAGATAGCCCTGGATTAGATCATCTGCCAGTTTTTTGCCTACCTTCCATGCAGCGCTTGTTGGAATCTTTTCCGGATTAAAGCCATAAAAGTTTCTGCCGGTCGGGAGTGCATCCGGCGCACGAATGGGGTCATTGCCCGGCCCTGGAAGGATATATCCCGCATTAAGGGCGTTAAGAATGCTCTTAATCTCCTGGTCACATTGGCAGAGCTTTTCGGCATAACTTATTCCTCTGTCCATTATCTCTTTTAGCCATCTTTTTTCTTTAAAAGAAGCCCCGGCGTAATTTTTACCCAGGGTCTCCGAGAAAGCTTTTTCCGATGGTATTTTTTCGAGAATGGCTTTTGTCAGCAAGACCTCACAAACAGCATCTATCTTTTCCGCCTTCTTAATATGTTTACCCGGATGTTTCTTCATCTTTTCCCAGTCCATCTTCAGGACATTTGAAACTATCTCCTGAATGGAGGGTATATCCGTTTCCACGCCTAACATAGCTGTTACCATGCTGATAAGCCCCTCGCCTTTTAGAGAAACCCCCATGATATGGAGACCATAAGGCATGCTCTGGCCCCTTATCTCAGCAAGATAGTCATGAAGAGCGTCCAGGAGATCATCGAAATGTTCCTTGTCCAGTTCTACTCCAATGTCCTTACCGATTCCAAGTTCGGCGACCAGTTTTAAAATTTCCTCCTTATACTTTTCCGCTACAGCAGGCGTCTGGTTCTTTGACTGTTCATAAAGGGGTATAAGCTCATTTATCTTTGCATATTCTTTGTAAAGGCCGGACATCTTTATGGCCGGTATCATGTGGTCGATGATTACACCATATCCCCTTCTCTTGGCCTGGAGCCCCTCTCCGACATCATCCATAAGATATGGGTAGATATCAGGAATATCCTGCATCAATACATCAGGGGCGCAATTTTCAGACAATCCTACCTGTTTACCCGGAGTCCATTCCAGGGTGCCATGTTTGCCAAAGTGGATAACCGCATCTACTTTAAACTCATGCTTTAGCCAGAGATAGAAGGCAAGATACTGGTGGTGGGGCGGCAGCGTTATATCGTGATAAAGATGATCTGATTCTTCAAGCCAGCCCCTGGTCGGCTGGGGACCGACGAATAGATTGCCAAAGTTAAGCCCCGGGATAACTATGTATTTTTTCTCCTTTTCTTTATCCTCCCATGTCATAAGGGTTGTTTTGTCGACGCTGCCCCATTTTTCCTCGACACCTTTTCTGAAATCCTGGGGAAGATCACTGTACCACTCTTTATACTGCTTAACCGGAATCAGCACGATCTTGCCGCCTTTTACCAGTTTTTCCAATTCCCCAGGCGCCTTGGTACTTATGTTTCTTCCCTGCATTATGATTATCTCCTGAAGTATTTCCTTGTTCAAGGAAATATCTTTCCCCAGATTATACCCTGCTTCTTTAAGGGATTCCAGAAGCACCTGGAGGCTGGCAAAGATATCAAGGTAGCTTGCGCCGATATTCTGTTTCCCTGTATGGTGATTGTAATAGAGAACAGCAATCCTTTTCTTGTTGTTGGCAAGATTCTTCAGCCTCAGCCATGATTTTGTCCTTCTGACCAGTTTTTCAATCCTCTCATTGACAGGTACCCGTTCCGTTATTTTTACACCGGTCTTCTCGTCAACAAAGATACGTTTGCCGCCCACCACAATCGGTTCGATAAGGCCGCTTAACTCCGGCAGGAATATCTGAGAGGCTAACTGAAACGCCTCTACTCCCTGCGGATTTTCTTCCCACTCCTCAATCTTATTATAGAGGGAGATCGCCCTTATTATAGGGATGTTTGCATTAGTTAGCAACTTAACAGATTTTTCTTTTGGGTGGGAGAACATGAGTGAGATAATGATGTCAACCTGTGGCTTCCCATCTTTTAGAAGATATCTTTGAAACATCTCTTCAGCCGGATAGCCGATGGTACAAACTACATTGAGCCCTTGTTTTTCGAGCTGCCTGATTATAGCATTCTCAACCATGTTGTCATTGGCCTTTAGGGTATTATAGGCAAAGAGTCCTGCCCATGGTGTATCTTTAAGGTGATCTGATGTTTTATACCATTTCAGGTAACTTTCAAGCGTTTCAAACACCTTTGAACCAGGGGCGTCAGGATGATAGATACCCTCTAAAGGCATTTCAATCGGAGGTTCAACTGTTATATCCGCCATTCCTGCAAACTCATGCAAGAGATATGCTATCAGGCGCTTCACATTTTCGGAGCCGCTATATTCCCAATAGGCTGCCATTTCAGGATAGGTCATTTCATCCACATTATAATAGCCTTTGACTCGAAATACATCATGTCCTCCAAGGCCGATAACCTTAGCCCCTCTGGCTCGCGCCATTTGTAAATCTTTTTCCATATCCAGCATCACCTTGTAATTCATGTGGTATAAAAAAATAATATCCGGATCAGACAGGTCAGGCTTTACCACCTTTTGTTCTAAATCCCTGCCAGGATACACCACTATATCTACTTTTTTAATCAGTGCAGGATATTCTTCCTTAAACATAGATATCCCTTCTGCCATAACTTTAGTAGCTGTCTCAGGGATTAAAAAAGCCATCTTTTTTGTGGTCAAAGCGCCGGCATTAACCGGAACCATCATCAATAATGTGATAATACATGCATTCAAAATAACTGCTAAAAATCGTTTATTCAATGTCATAATATTCCCCTTTACTTCTTCAAAACCTCCATGGTCTTCCGGCTACAACGAAACACGAAACTGCTCAGGTTGTTTAGGCTGAAGGCTGTTAGTTTTTGCGCATTGATCGAAGCATGGCGCCCAAAACCTTCCCGATTTCCACAATTTTTGATTCGTAGCCAGAAGTCTCATCTCAAGTTGTTCAGCCTACAACCTAACTGCCAGAGTAGTTACGATTAACGATAACTTTCAGATAGCGTTCTGTCGTCTACTTTCAATAGTCTCTTTCTCTAAAACTCATATGCCATCCCTACTGTCCACGCCCTTGGTGTAACCGGATATCCATATGACCCATTGTCATAATCTCTATTAAATAAATTATCTATCTTAAAGAATAAATTTACCTTTTCCTTTAGATAATAATTACCCCCAAGATCAGACCTGAAATAAAGGCCGTTAAGAGATTTAGTATTATCCGTATTGACAAATCTCTTTGATATATATTTTGTATTTAGACCAAGAGATAATTTCCTAAAAGGTCTCAACTGAAAATCAAAACTCAATTGATGCTTAGGGCTGTAAGTTAAATACTTTCCTGTATTTTCGTCCCTCGCTATGAGAAATGTATGAGATGCTTTAACCTGCCAGATATTGCCGGGCTTCCACTTCACGGTTGTTTCAATACCTTTTCGTGTAGCCGAACCTACATTTATATATCTTCCGAATGAATCCTCTCGTGTATAAGTTA
>DAOVDY010000247.1 GCA_030669265.1 Desulfobacteraceae bacterium
ATGTAATATAATTTAACATTATCTTGATAAATTATCTTACATAGTCTATATTCTTTACACACAGATATTTTACAGTATGTCGATCACAACAAACAAGTATTATACAAGGAGAAGATGATGGGTAAGATTGGTCATAGGATAAAGGAATTGAGAGAGCAATTGGGAATGAACCAGCAAAAACTCGCTGAGCTATTGGAGGTTTCACGGCCAGCGATTTCTCATATAGAAAATGGAGAAAGAAAAGTTTCTGCTGATGAATTAATAAGGCTCTCGGAAATTTTTAATCTTTCTGTGGAGAGTTTACTGGATCTAAGAAAGGAACCAGAGGTTATTCTAAAGGGAAGTAAGAAAAAGAGAGGACAGAGGCCTCAAATTAGAATCAGTGTTCCCCAAAAGAATCTAGAGAAATTCAAGGCAGTTCTTCTTTACATCCTTAACAAGGTTGGTTCAAAGCCAAATATAGGAGAGACTGTAATCTATAAGCTTCTCTACTTTATTGACTTCAATTTCTATGAAAAACATGAAGAGCAGTTGATTGGCGCAACATACATTAAAAATCGCTATGGACCAACTCCTATAGAATTCAAAAAGATAGTTAATAAAATGATCAAAGAAGAGGAAATCGAAAAGGTTGAAAGCAAGTATTTTGAATATCCCCAAACCAAGTACTTACCTTTGAGAAGAGCAGACCTCTCTCCATTAAAGGCTAAGGAGATTGAAATAATTGATGATGTCTTGAACAGGCTTTCTGATATGACTGCTACTCAGATAAGTGAATATTCTCATAACGATGTCCCCTGGTTGACGACAGAGGGTGGAGAAGTTATTGAATATGAGTCTGTTTTTTACAGAACGCCTCTCTACTCAGCAAGAGAATACGATGAAGATATTCTTTGAAATCTCCCGTGTTCCTGAATTCGACAAGGATATGAATAAGCTTCTCAAAAGATTCAAAACCCTCGAAGATGACCTAAGAATCTTTATAAAGAACGAGTTGAATCTTTATCATAGACTGAAAATTGACAACAAGGGAGTTTTTCAGGTTCCAGGTTTAAAGATTGAAAGCCCCAAGATCTACAAAGTGAAAAAATTCGCATGCCGCTCCCTCAAAGGCAAAGGGGTCCGATCAGGTATCAGGGTGATTTACGCCTATTTTGAGGAACGGGATAAAATTGAGTTACTTGAAATCTATTATAAGGGCGATAAGGAAACTGAAGATAGGGAGAGGATATTGAAATATTACGCTTGTTGACCGAGCGAGGCGAAAAGCCATATTTGCCAAGGCACAATTGGTTTTTCGAAATCCCTAAGAGATTCATTTTCTTAGAAAAAGGAGTCAGACCCATTTTCCATTGGACACATTTTGTACATTTACCGGACAGCGGTGTTATGTAACGAAGAAGTAATGAAATCAGCATATCCCCGGGCGCCAGTCAAAATTGCAGATTACCAGAAGGCCGGGCGAAAAAGAGGGGAGGGTAGAAGACAATTATCGGGCGATCACTGTGTAACTCCTCTTAGAGCAAGGAAAAGCAGGGTCCCCTTTTTAGGAGAAAATCGATTTTGGTTGTGAGACGGATAAAATCCCGGCCCTGAAAATAGCCAGCCAATGGCGCTTCAAAAAAGAGGATATTAACAGGTGGGTGGAAAAACAGAGAAAAAACTAGGCTTGGGGGTCAAAAAATGAATTCGGCAACTCAAACGTGGCGGCATCCTGGAGGTAAACTCAGGGAACTCGGGCCAGAAAGCCTTTCAGATAGCGAGCTTCTCGCTATTTTGATCTCCTCTGGCATCAAAGGCAGGCCCGCCGAGAAAATTGCGGAAGAGATCCTCGTCAACTTCGGCTCATTCAAAGGAATGGTGAACCAGCCTTTGGAAAAATTCTCAGCATTTAAGGGTATCTCAAATGTAAAGACCATCCGAATTGCCGCTGCTTTTGAAATTGCACGCCGCCTGTCAAAGGAAGGGTGAATCAATAACGATCCAGGGTTGAATGACAAGTGAACCAACGATAAAAGAAGTGAGGGATGCTGCTGAAAGAATCAAGCCTTTTGTGCATTGCACCCCTGTTCTGACCTGTGCTGGCCTTAACCAGATGTGCGAAGCGGAGATATTCTTTAAGTGTGAAAACTTTCAGAAGGCCGGCGCCTTTAAAATCCGGGGGGCAACCAATGCGGTTTTTACCCTCAGAAATGAAGAGGCTCTGCACGGGGTGGCTACACACTCATCAGGCAATCATGGGGCTGCTTTGGCCCTTGCTGCCCGCTGGCGAGGGATTAAGGCCTATGTGGTGATGCCTGAAAACGCACCCCAGGTAAAACAGGATGCCGTGGCTGAGTATGGCGGCGAGATCATTTTCTGCAAACCAACCCTTGCTGCCCGGGAGGAGGGTTTGCCTGAAGTAGTCGACCGTACCGGTGCTGTCTTCATCCATCCCTATAATGACTATCGGGTGATTTCGGGGCAAGGGACTGCTGCGCTGGAACTCTGCCAAGAGGTTCCGGAGCTTGATATCGTGATGACCCCGGTGGGCGGAGGTGGATTGCTGAGTGGAACCGCTATTGCCGTTTCCGCACTTTCACCAAAGACCCAGGTGATCGCCGCAGAGCCTGAAAGGGCTAATGATGCATATCGTTCTTTTCGTGCTGGCAGAATCATTCCTTCAGATAATCCTGATACCATAGCAGACGGGCTCCGCACATCCCTTGGTGACCTCACATTTCCTCTCATAAGAAAGCATGTCAGAGATATCGTTACCGTGAGTGAAGAAG
>DAOVDY010000273.1 GCA_030669265.1 Desulfobacteraceae bacterium
AAGGCACAGATATCAAGGGCATTAAAGAATATTATAGAAAATAGTATAGAAGCCTTGTCTACGCATGGTACTCTTAGGCTTACGGCACGGGCGGTAGATTCTAATATCCGGATAGTAGTAGAGGATTCTGGTATAGGCATAAATGAGGATGAACTTGGCTCCATCCTTGATCCCTTTGTCACTTCCAAGACAACAGGGGCGGGTTTGGGATTGACTATGGTCTATCAAATTTTAATGAATCACCAAGGGGAAATTAATATCAAAAGCAGGGGTGGCAAGGGAACTGTAGTAACCCTTGATTTACCACTAAATCTTAAACCTGAGATGGAGGGATAAAAAATGAAAGGGAATAGGGGACTAATGCTCCTGGTAATTGCCCTTATTGCAGGTGGTTTGTTGGTTTTCTACTTTACCTATTTTGTCAAGGAGGGTGAGAAACAGCCGATCTTTCAGGAGGAGGGAAAAAGGGAGTTGTCAGAGGAAAAGGATATAATTGCTCAATCGCCAACTGTATCAGCACCCCAGAAAAGGCTTGGAGAAGTCCAGAGCAAGGCAATGAGGGTTGAAGATGAATGCCAGAAGATGGAAAGAGACCTTGAGGAGTTTTTCACATATCTTGATAAAAAGGACTATATCAGGGAACTGAGAATAGGGGAAGGCACATTCAAACATTTTACAAAAATCATTCGTGCCTTATCCTTAGATCTTCCTATCCCAGCTGGAGAAGGCTTTAATTATGATATGATTATCAAGAATATCTATCATTTTTATAGGATCTTAGATTTGAAGGATTTAAAGCTTATCAAGCTAATCTTAAAGAATGAAACAGATACTATGGAGATCAATTTTGCATTATTTTACAAATGGCTTATGTCAAATGATGAATGTGGTCAAAAGGAGGGGATTCCCCCAACATTGGACACCTTATACAGGTATGCCGGTTTTTTGGTAAATTCTATTGGAGGAAGAGCCTATCTATTTCGGAGAGAAACAAGATTGAGACTACTTTTATATTATTACAGTCTGTTGATCATACATGAGGCTGACAAAAAAAAGATGAACAGTTTCGGGGTCGATATTACTCCCTTTTTGGAGCCATTAGCTGAAGAGATTGAGAATTATCAATTTCTCTATTTCCGGAAGGAATATGCAGGTAAATTAATTAATCTTAGGAACTATTACCTAAAGAAAGGAAGAATCTCGTGAGATTTTTCTAATCCATCTCAAGATATGAAAGAGTTGATTCCCAGAATTTTATGTCATTTTTTAGTCGCTGATAGAATTTAGTATTGGTAATGGCAATTCCACCGATTTCTGCTAAAGCGAGGATAAATTCTATATCTTCATTATCATATTCCCTTTTATCTGTTGAGTAGAGCCTTATCTCTCCAATGACATACCCTTTAACAAAGATAGGGACAGATAATATTGATACAATGCCTTCTTTTACCGCCTCATCTCGATACTGTATGTGTTTATGCGTAGCAACATCCCTTATAAAAACTGCCCTTCCTTTTAATACATCTGGTATACTCTTATCTGCATAAAGGGGTCCTTTCTGAAGATATTTATTGCTCAACCCTCCGGAGGCAGCCATCCCTAAGCTACCAGTTGTTTCGTTTAGTAGATATACGCAACAGCCCTTAATATGCATAATCTGGATAGTTTTCTCTACCATAGAACCCAAGACATCATGTGAGTTCAGGTCATAGAGCAGATCGCGAGTGACCTCGTGTAAAATCTTAAAAAATTCAGTAGATTTTTTGGTGTCAAAGGTTTCCTTAGTTACAGCCTTGATCCCATATTTTTTAATTTTCTCTTGATGGATAGGCTCTATGCCTCCTTTTTTAAAAAGCCCGGTCAGTTTCTCCTTCTCTTTTTCGTACATTCTGGCATTTATTATAGCCAATCCAGCCATTTCGCCCAATGCAGATACAAATTCGATATCTCCCTCAGTAAATGATCGAGGGGAGGATGTATAGAGTCTCAGCATTCCAATAACTTTATTGTAAATCTGAACGGGCACGCTTAAAATAGAGGCAATCCCTTCTTCCGCCTTTTCTTTCCGGTACTGAATCCTTGGATCGTTTTGAGCATCAACAATCAGGACTGGTTTCCCCTCCAATACCTCTGGTACGCTTTTGTCCGCATCAAGTGGCCCTTTTCTCAGATACTTTTTGCTCAGAAAACGGGATGAAACTAATTCTAAATCATTCGTCTTTTCATTCAGGAGTCTGAGGCTGGAGGCCTTTAATTTCATCGCGGGAACTATCCTTTTCACAATAAGGCGTAGCACTTCTTTTGAATCAAGCACAGAAAGAATAGCTCTAGATACCTCATGGAAGATCCTAAAGTATGCAATTTCTTTTCTTGCCATTTTTCCTCAAGATAAGATTGTGAACAGTAAAAATATATAGTAAATACTTTGAGGGGTCAAGAAAATAGAGTGTCACGGGGATCATCATGATCAGGACAAATTGCTTTAAAAATTCAAAGGATA
>DAOVDY010000101.1 GCA_030669265.1 Desulfobacteraceae bacterium
CATGCTTGAAAATGCCCTGATTTCAGGGGTCTGCTCTATGGGTGCCGATGCATATCTCCTAAATGTTCTCCCCACACCTGGGATTGCCTTTATGACACTGGGTCAAAAGGCTGATGCAGGTGTTGTCATCTCTGCATCTCATAACCCATTTAAAGATAATGGGATAAAAATCTTCTCTGGAAATGGATTTAAGCTTTCTCTTGAAAAGGAAAAACAGATTGAGGAGCTAATTCTAAATAACAATCATGCTATAGATGATTATCTCCCTGAGCCTAAGGACTTGGGTAAGGCATTCCGCCTTAATGATGCAGTGGATCTTTACACTCTCTTTTTAAAGGATACTTTTCCCAAAGTACTATCCATGAGGGGAATGAAGATTGCTCTTGATTGCGCCAATGGCGCCACATATAGGGTCGCTCCCAAAGTTTTTAGTGAATTGGGTGCAGAGGTCTTTTCAATCCATGCTAACCCTGATGGGCTGAACATCAATTCAAACTGTGGTTCTCAACATCCTGAGGATCTGGCCAATGCAGTAATAAAATATGGAGCAGAGATAGGGATGGCTTTTGATGGGGATGGAGACAGAGTAATTGCTGTGGATGAAAAAGGAAATACAATTACCGGGAATCAAATTCTTTTAATTTATTCTAACACCTTAAAGAAAGAAGGAAAATTAAAAAATAATACTGTAGTGACCACCATAATGTCCAATTTAGGTTTAGACATTGCCCTCAAAGAAAGAGGGATAAATCATGTAAAATCAGATGTTGGTGATCGCTATGTGCTCAAAGATATGCTCGCCAGAGATTCAGTTATTGGTGGTGAGGACTCTGGGCATCTGATCTTTCTAGATTATCATACCACGGGTGATGGTATTCTCTCAGGACTGCAATTAATATCGAGCATGCTTAAAGAGAAAAAACCTCTTTCAGAATTAGCAGCAATGATGACAATTTATCCACAGGTGTTAATAAATGTGGATGTCAGAAGTAAGCCAGATATCTCAAGTCTCCCAGAGGTTGCAGGTGTTATTGCTGAAGTTGAAAAGGAACTTGGAGAAAAAGGGAGGGTTCTCGTTCGCTATTCCGGAACCCAACAGATGTGTAGGGTTATGGTAGAAGGTCCCACAAAAGAGGCTACAGATGCCTATTGTAATAAAATAGCGGATGTGGTTAAAAAGACTATTGGTTAAAGGAGTTGATTATGACATCTATAATGAGCGTTCAGGTGGCTAAAAAGATTCTCTTTGGAGAAGGCTCTGTAGAGTTACTGCCAGAGGAAATCAAACTTTTGTCAGGGAAAAAAATCTTTCTAGTGATGGATGATGGCTTTTCTCGTACAACTATGGCACAAAAGATTGTCACCATCCTTAAAGAAGGGGAATTTCCCTATATCCTTTTCAACAAAGTAACCCCTGAACCTGAACCAGCCTGGGCAGATGAAGGGGCAGATCTGGCCAGAAAGGAGAAATGTAACCTGGTTGTTGGAGTAGGTGGTGGAAGCAGCATGGATGTTGCAAAGGCGGTGGCTATCCTGGTCACCAACAACGGAAAGGCGGTCGATTATGTTGGACTGGAAAAAGTAACCAGACCAGGACTTCCTACCATAATGATCCCGACCACTGCAGGAACAGGGAGTGAGGTCACATTTACCGCTGTCTTTACTATGAGGAAGACCCGGAGTAAGGGTGGAATTAACAGTCGCTTTCTATACCCAGACCTGGCCCTCTTGGACCCAGAGCTTACTTTAACCCTACCTCCTGACATCACTGCTGCAACTGGTATGGATGCCTTTATCCACGCACTTGAAGGCTTTACCTCGGTTCAGGCAAACCCTTTAAGTGATACTTTTGCCAGAGAGGCGATGACAACTATTGGGAATAATGTAAGGTTGGCCGTGGCTAACGGAAACAATCGCCCGGCAAGGCGAAAAATGCTTATGGGAAGCCTTCTAGCAGGCATGACTTTAGCGAGTGCTGGGGTTGGTGCCTGCCATGCGTTGGCCTATCCACTTGGTGCCTTTTTCGATATCCCACATGGCCTCGCTAACGCTGTCCTTCTTCCGTATGTAATGAGATACAACATTATTGGCGCTCTCGCAAGGTATGCGGAAGTGGCCGAAATACTTGGAGCTGATACCTCTGAGTTTACATTGAGGGAAGCTGCAGATATGGCCGTAGATGAGGTCTCTATTCTCTTAGAAGATGTTGGGATGCTAAAAACATTAGGAGAGCTTGATATTCCTGAATCATCTATTAAAGAAATGGCTGAGGCAGCCATGAAGGTTGAAAGACCGATAGCCAATAATCCAAGGATAATGACTAAAGAGTCAGCAATAAGTATTTACAAGGAGGCTTTTTAAGAACTTAGGGCTTCGCCCCAATTGGAGTATTGGAGTAATGGAGTACTGGAATTATGGGTGAACTTGTCTTGAACAATGTGAAGGAGAGAGACAAAAAATTTTTCTTCCTGCTTTTACTACCCAATACTCCAACATTCCATGCAGATGGCATATAGCTATTGCTGACTAAAAGTTTATAATTACAATAAGTTGTGAAATTCCGCTATATTAAAAAGGAGTAATTTATGCCTGGTTTTGAGGTCTTTGGTAGGGAGGAAAAAAAGGAGATAGCCGATGTTTTAGAAACAGGAATTCTTTTCCGCTATGGATTTGATAAGGAGCGGAAAGGCACCTATAAGGTTGCTGAATTTGAAAGGCAATTTGCAGATATGTGTGGTGCTTCATATTCCCTTGCGGTTTCATCTGGATCGGCGGCCCTTAGGGTGGCAATGGCTGCACTGGGAGTGAGTCCGGGTGATGAGGTGATAACCCAGGGATTTACCTTTATAGCAACCTGGGAGGCAATTATCGAATCAGGTGCTACGCCAGTATTTACAGAGGTTGATGACACGCTCTGCATGGAGCCAGCTGATCTGGAAAGAAAGATAACGGAGCGCACTAAGGCCATCATACCTGTCCATATGATGGGGGCCCAGGCCAATATAAAGGATATTATGGTCATTGCAAATAAACATAGCATCCCGGTTATTGAGGATACAGCACAGGCATCAGGTGGCAAACTTGATGGACGTTATTTAGGAACCTTTGGTGCGCTGGGGATATTCTCCTTCGATCCGGTAAAGACAATTACCACCGGAGAGGGCGGCATGATTATCACAAATGACAAAAGTCTTTACCTTAATTGTTCCGCATTTCATGATCACGGACATAAACACATTCCAGATGTGGAAAGAGGGTTAGACAATAGAAGATTTATGGGATTTAATTTCAGGATGATGGAACTTCAGGGAGCCATTGGACTGGCCCAACTGTCCAAGCTCCCATTTATCATTCAAGAGCAGAAAAAGAATAAGAAAATAATCAAAGAGGCCCTGGAAAAGATAGATGGAATTACCTTCAGAAGGACATTTGACCAGGATGGAGATACAGCAACCTTTCTGGCCTTTTTCCTGCCTGATGGAGAAAAGGCCAAAAGATTCAATCAAATACTCAAGAAAAATAACGTAGGCGCTATCTATTATAAAGATAATACTTGGCATTTCTACCCGAATTGGGATGAACTTTTTACAGGAACTACTTTATGCAAAAGTGGCTGGCCTTTTAAGAATGCTGTCTCGGGGGCTGATTTAATGTACCAAAAAGATGCCCTTCCCGAAACAGAGGCCATCTTTGAAAGACTCTTAGTCTATCCAATTTCGATTAAGATGCCGGAAGATCATCTTGCTAATATGGTCAAGGCAATAGAGAGTGCGGGAAAAGAGGTTTTTTAAATAAATGTCTTTTTTAGAAAGAATAAAGATCTTTTTTAAAGATAATTTGAGCTATCCCAGATTTTATCTTGGGAAGAGCCTAAAGAGCGTCCCGCCTGGTTCCTTTATTCTCTTTCCGGCTCAAGGCTGTCAGCTTAACTGTGGGCTTACCGGTATCGTAGCCTTTAAAAGAGAAGAGGTTGCCACGCCCAAAATCCCTTTAAACAAGATAGAATCAATGGTTTTTCACATAAAGGGATGTGCCTATAAAAAGATACAAAAGGATAAAAGAGACCTAATAGAGAACTATCTCGGGGGAGAAACCTTTATCAAAGAATTACAAAACCATATCGGGAATCTCAAGCTGGCATCCTCTCTTTACACACTCTTTCAAGAGGCCCCCACCAAGAAAAAGCTTGAGAAAATATCCCTTGCCTTGGAAAAGGTAATTGGTAGGGAAGAAAATGAACATCATAAAATATTAAACCTCCTCCCCGTTGAGGAAAATGAGATCATCATCAAGAGAATAAATCTGCTCAAGGACATTCATTGGTCTTTAAAAGAAGAGACAATAAAGAATTTAGAAAAGATAGAGGAGCTATCCACCTCTACCAATGCAGATATACCTTTCCTGGCTTTTAAACAAATTAAAAATATAAATACCCTCTTTAACAACCTGGATCGATTAGAGGTGAGAGGCAGAGACTCAGCAGGTATTTCTGTTATTACAATAATAGAGAACAAAGATTATCTCGAGTTCGAAAAAGAATTAACAAAAAGATTATTACTGGATGAGTTTTTGGACCGACAGAAGGAGAAAATTCTTGGAAACAGGTGTATTACCGTTAACAGGCATGGGAGCACTGTTTCCATCACCTTTACCTACAAGATTGCTGCCCAGATTGGGCATTTAGGCGATAATGTAAAATTCTTAAGGAAACAGATTCAGGATGACAGTATTTTTCAATTATTTATTGCCCTTCCAGTTGTTTATCAAACTCCTGTTGCCCATACCCGTTGGGCC
>DAOVDY010000099.1 GCA_030669265.1 Desulfobacteraceae bacterium
GCAAACCCAGAACGAGCAAACCATCTACTATTCCACGTCCTATTAATGCCTAGCTTAAATCCTACTGGATGTACCTTTTGACCCACTAAAGCCTCCCTCTAATCTGTTAAGTTAAGTGCCTAAAATCAAAAGGGCTACCTCCCATCGAGAATAATCGTCAAGTGACTGGTTCTCTTTCTTATTCTCGTTGCCCTACCCATAGCCCTTGGTCGAAATCGTTTCAAAGTTGGTCCCTCATCCGCAAATATATGCTTTATAAACAAGCTGTCCACATCTGTATCAGGACGTTGGCTCGCATTAGCAATAGCAGAATTGACTAACTTACGTAAAATAGGGGCCCCTTTTTGCGGAGCAAAGGTTAATATGTTTAATGCTTCTTCAACCTTTTTCCCTCTTATCTCCCTCATCAGTAATCGTATCTTCCTTGGAGATACTCGTATGTACTTTGCAATAGCCTTGATTTCCATGTCTTACTCAATATATCTAAAATTCTATACCCTATAGATATTATTTGTTTTCTATTAGCAATTAATCTAATCCATCCATATGGAAAAGTGGAATATCCTATGAAACAATGCGTGGGCTTTATTATTTCTTCCCTTTCAAACGAGATTTCTTATCCCCTCCGGCATGGGCATAAAATATCCTTGTTGGTGAAAATTCACCAAATTTATGTCCTACCATATCTTCGGTGATAAATACCGGAACAAATTTCTTCCCGTTATGCACAGCAAAGGTTAAACCTATAAACTCTGGAAAAATAGTAGACCGCCGAGACCATGTCTTAATAACCTGATGACTATTTTCCTTTACGGCTCTATTTGCCTTCTTCATGAGACTATCATCCACAAAAGGTCCCTTCTTTACTGAACGTGGCAATCCTCTCTCCTTTCCTATTTCCTTCTTTTGATAATTAATTTATCACTAGTCTTGTTACGTCTTGTCCTGTAACCCTTAGTAGGTACTCCCCACGGCGTAACTGGATGCCTACCCCCTGATGATCTTCCTTCCCCGCCTCCAAGAGGATGATCAACTGGGTTCATAGCTACACCCCTTACATGCGGTCTTCTTCCTAAATACCGTGCTCTCCCTGCCTTACCAAGGGAGATATTTTCATGATCTAAATTCCCTATTTCACCAATGGTAGCCAGGCAGCCTAATAAAATCATCCGTACCTCGCCTGAGGGAAGTTTCACCTGTGCGTACTTCCCTTCCTTAGCCATTAATTGGGCATACCCGCCTGCACTTCTTACGAGCTGTCCTCCGTAACCGACATGTAATTCTATATTATGTATATGTGTACCCATGGGAATATTTGCCAGAGGCATGGTGTTACCTATTTTTATCTCCACATTCTCTCCAGATTCTACCCTATCACCAACTTGTAATTTATCCGGTGCCAATATATAAGACTTCTCTCCATCTAAATAGTAAAGTAGTGCAATCCTTGCAGACCTATTGGGATCATATTCTATTGAGGCAACGATGGCTGAAATATTATCTTTTTTCCTTTTAAAATCAATAATCCTATATCTCCTCTTATGTCCTTTTCCCCTATGTCTAACAGTTATCCTGCCACCCGAATTCCTGCCGCCAGACCTCGTTATTGGTTTTAATAATCCCTTTTCCGGCTTACTCGTTGTAATCTCTTCGAAACTTGAAACCGTCTGAAATCGCCTTCCTGGTGAGGTTGGATTATTCTTTTTAAGTACCATGTGTTTTTCCTTTAAACACCCTCAAAAAATTCGATATTTTCACCTGGTGCAAGTCTTACAATTGCCTTTTTCCAATCTGATTTTCTTCCCACATTTCTTCCTACTGTGCGCTTCTTTCCTTTAACATTAATCACAGTTACGCTTAAAACCTTCACCTTAAATATTTTCTCAATGGCATTCCTCACCAATATTTTGTTGGCGTGTCTATCCACCTCGAATGTAAGCTGATTTACTTGTTCCTTTTGCTTCGTAGCTTTTTCTGTTATAAGAGGTTTTTTAATTATCTGATAAAAATCCATCACTGAGCGAGGGCCTCCTCTACTATCCCTAAAGCTCCTTCAACAAACAAGAGATATTCGTGACTTAAAATATCGTATACATTGAGTCCTTCAGCCCTTAAGAGTTTAACCCTTCTGATATTTCTTGAAGATTTTTCAAGGTTTTCGTCTTCCCTTTCCGTAACAATAAGGGCGTTACCCAAATCAAAGTTCTTTAGAACATCAAAAAATTTTCCTGTGCTGATCTCCTCAAGATGAATGTTATCAACTACAAAGAGTTGTCCTGTCTTGAATTTATCGGCTAAGGCCATCCGTAATGCTGCTTTTCTTACCTTCTTGTTAACCTTCAATGAATAATCCCTTGGCACAGGCCCAAAGGCTACACCACCACCCCTTCTTATAGGTGAAGATGCTGCTCCTACCCTGGCTCGACCTGTCCCTTTCTGTCGCCATAGTTTTCTGCTGCTCGCTCTTACTTTAGATCTATTTTTAGTCGATGCGCTTCCAGAACGAGAGCTTGCCAACTGACCCCTTACCACCTGATGAATTATATCTTCTCTGACAGAAACATTGAAGATCTCATCTTTTATATTCCGCTCGTGAATCTTCTCGCCTTTTATATTATGTACATCTATAAGAACCACTGTCACTTTGCTCCACATTTAATAATTTATAATTGCTAATTGCTAATTTTTACCTCTAAGAAGCTCCCTCTGCTACCAGGAACCGAACCTTTAAGCAAGACTAAATTTTTTTCTTTAATTACATCGAATACCTTTAAATTTTTGACTGTCACTTTTTCGTTACCCATCCTACCGGGAAGTTTTTTTCCCTTCATCACCCTGCTCGGAGTTGCACTCGCACCGAGAGAACCAGGAACTTTGTGGGATCGACAACCATGAGTTTTACCTCCTCCACTAAACCCCCATCTTTTAACAACTCCAGTAAAACCTCTTCCTTTGCTCGTGCCTCTTACAGTTACTAAATCTCCAACATTGAATATCTCACTACTAATCTCCTGCCCGAGCTCAAATACATCAATATCATCTACTTTTATTTCCCGTAAAAGGTCGAATCCACCTTTTCCTGCTGCCTTTAGGTGACCGGACAGAGGCTTATTTATTCGTTTATCTTTTTTTGGCTGAAAGCCTATCTGAATAGCATTATATCCCTCTTTGTCAACCCTCTTAATCTGAATGATATAACATGGGCCAACCTCCAGCACAGAGACAGGTACAGACTCTCCGTTATCTCGAAAAATACGTGTCATACCAATTTTTTTTCCCAGAATTCCTTTGACCATAGTCTCTGTTTCTCTAAAGCTTTATCTCCACATCCACTCCAGCGGCAAGATCCAATTTCATAAGGGCATCCACTGTCTGCTGCGTTGGCTCTAAAATATCTATCAACCTCTTATGTGTTCTTATCTCAAATTGTTCTCTTGATTTTTTATCCACGTGAGGTGACCGTAAAACACAATATTTACTAATCTCGGTTGGAAGCGGTATTGGGCCAGCAATCTTTGCTCCGGTGCTCTGAGCAGTATCCACAATCTCTGAAACAGATTGATCTAAAAGTTTATGATCATACGCCTTTAACCTAATCCGAATCTTCTGATTATTCATAACGGTTTCGCCTTATTCCACTATATCACTGATTACTCCAGCACCAACTGTCTTACCGCCTTCCCGAATAGCAAAGCGGAGTTCCTTTTCCATAGCTATGGAGTTTATCAAGTTTACCTCCAAAGAGACATTATCACCAGGCATAACCATCTCTACTCCCTCTGGGAGGGTAACGACACCGGTCACATCTGTTGTCCGAAAGTAGAACTGAGGTCTATACCCAACAAAAAATGGTGTATGCCTTCCTCCCTCTTCTTTGGTAAGGATATACGCCTCTGCTTTGAACTTCGTGTGAGGGGTGATAGAGCCTGGTCGTGCGACAACCTGTCCTCTTTCAACCTCTTCTCTCTTGATCCCTCTGAGAAGCACGCCAATATTGTCACCTGCCCTGCCCTCATCAAGGACCTTTCTGAACATCTCAACCCCTGTGCACACTGTCTTTTGTGTCTCTCTGATACCAATAATCTCTACCTCATCGCCAATCTTTACTATACCCCTTTCTGCTCTTCCAGTTACCACAGTGCCTCTGCCTGATATAGAAAATACGTCTTCTATGGGCATTAAAAATGGTTTCTCTGTGTCCCTCACAGGCTCTGGTATGAACTCATCAATGGCATCCAGTAACTCCATAACAGGACCACAGTTAGGGCATTCCTTTTTACCACACCCACACTCCAATGCCTTCAGGGCTGAACCATGTATTATAGGGGTTTCCTCCCCTGGAAACTCATACTTGGTTAACAACTCTCTGAGTTCCAGGTCAACCAGCTCTATCAACTCTTTATCATCAACCATATCGGTTTTGTTTAAAAAGACAACAATGCTTGGAACCCCGACCTGTCGAGCCAATAATATATGTTCCCTGGTCTGAGGCATGGGGCCATCATCTGCACCAACAACCAAGATAGCACCATCCATCTGAGCTGCGCCGGTAATCATGTTCTTGATATAATCTGCATGACCTGGGCAATCTACATGGGCATAATGCCTGTTGTCTGTTTCGTACTCTACATGGGCAGTGGCTATTGTAATGCCTCTTTCTTTTTCCTCCGGTGCCTTGTCTATCTCATCAAAGGAAATATAGTCAGCCATACCCTTTTTAGATAAACAGAGAGTCATTGCCGATGTTAACGTCGTCTTACCATGATCTATATGACCGATGGTGCCGACATTTACATGTGGCTTTGTCCTCTTAAACTTTTCTTTGGCCATTGTT
>DAOVDY010000008.1 GCA_030669265.1 Desulfobacteraceae bacterium
ATTTGCTGCTGCAGGAACATTTCTTTCTTTCTTTCATCAAGGCTCACTGGGGGGAATGTTTGGAGTGCTGTTTGGTCGCCCTTTTGCCTTTAGAGAGGGCTTTTTTATATGGCCGTGGACCTTCTTCTTATTCATCCATTCCTCCATTGCAGCAGGCCCATCTTTTACCTTGCTCTGTGTGTGGATAGCCCAGAAGGTTACCGGAAAAGAATTGGTTAAAAGGAGTGTTTTTAACTTGTTAGCCAAGATTTCAGGCTGGCTTCTTGCTACATATATCGTTCTCAAGATCGTGGACACGATTGCCTGGGCCTATGGGGTTGTCCCTCGGGCTGGGATGTCCTTTATGGATTTTTATCAGGAGACCTATGGAATCTGGCTCATTATTGCCGAGATCGGGATTTTTGGCATTATTCCGGCAATTATTCTTATAACACCAAAATTCAGAGAGAGAAATTACCTTCTTATTTTAGGTGCCTTGATGAATGTTACTGGTATTGTGATTAACAGGTTTGTGTTTAGTGTACAGACCCTTGCCATACCAGTTATGCCATTTGACAAGTTTATGGGTTACTTTCCAACCTGGCAGGAGTGGGGAATTGCAATAGGATCCGTTGGCTATGGAATACTTTTATTTTCGCTGTCTTATAGATATTTACCCATGTTTCCGCAAGAGGCGGAAATGAACCCAGTCGAGGTTCTTGGTAAGGTGGTAACGGATTCTGGGATTATCAAAAGGAGCTGATATGTTCCCTTTTTGTTTTGAGTGGGCGTGGGATGCTGGCCGCCTAATATTTATGGGGCTTCTATATATGGTCCTTGGCGCCATCTCTTTGGGCTTACTCTATGCCTTTGTAATGACATGGCTCAAGATTACGGGACGGGATAAGCTATTTGAGCGCTTGTGGGTGAGATTCCCGATTACTCTCTGGTAAATGTTACTAAATACCTAATTTCTATTATCTAAATAGCCACAGAACCACACATACGTTTTTTTACTTTTTCCTTTGCTGGCGTGGCAGAGGAAAAGGGAACAGCCCTTCGAGTACCTAAAGAACAAATTGTTTTATTCAAACCTTAATTTTAGGCATTTATAACTTTTTCCTAAATAATAGTATCACGGCGCCAGTTTTTGTCATCCCTTTCCAGGTAATCCAGGTTGTAATGAAGGCCCCGGCTTTCCTTTCGCATGGTAGCAGAGGTGATGATTAACTCGGCAACAGTTACCAGATTTCTCAGTTCCAACAAATCCCTTGTGATGATAAAATCCCAGTAGTAATCCTTGATTTCCTGTTGGATGACCTCTATCCTCCTCATGGCCCTGATCAATCTCTTATTTGTCCTGACTATACCCACATAGTTCCACATCATTCTTCTTACCTCATCCCAGTTATGGGAGACGACCACAGATTCATCGCTGTCAGTTGCTGAGCCTGTGTCCCAAAGAGGAACGTGTGGGAATTGATAATCATCTGTACCAGTAATTGTCTTGGCGCTTCCTTCAAAGGCGAATCGTGCAAAAACGAGGGCCTCTATAAGAGAATTACTGGCTAACCGGTTTGCGCCATGTAGCCCGGTATAGGCTACCTCACCTATTGCGTAAAGGTTGGTTATATTAGTCCGCCCCTGTGTATCTGTTAGAATTCCCCCACACATATAATGAGCAGCCGGCACTACTGGAATTGGTTCTTTAGTAATATCTATGTTTAACTCTAAGCACTTCTTGTAGATGTTTGGAAACCGGTTTTTTATAAAATCCCGGGGCCGGTGGCTTATATCCAGATAGACGCATTCATCGCCACTCTTCTTTAATTCAGCATCAATTGATCGTGCCACAACATCTCTCAGGGCCAAATCCTTTAAGGGATGGTAGTGTTCCATAAAATGATCGCCCTTTTTATTAATCAATCGCCCTCCCTCACCCCTGACTGACTCACTAATCAAAAAATTTTTTTCTATCGGATGGTGGAGGCAAGTGGGGTGGAATTGTACGAATTCCATGTTTGCCACCTTTGCCCCGGCCCTATACCCAATAGCCACACCATCACCAGTGGCAATATCAGGGTTGCTGGTATAAAGATACACCTTACCTGCTCCCCCAGTTGCAAGCACTGTTACCCTGGACAGAAAGGTATTTACCTCGCCTGTGATTGTGTCCAGAACATAGGCACCCCAGCATGTCTCTTTAGTTTCATTCGTTGAGAGACCTCTTTTTATAAATTTGGATGTAGTAATCAGGTCTATGACCATATGATTTTCATAGATCTGAATGTTTTTATTCTTTTCCACATTATGGATAAGGGCTCTTTCCACCTCTTGCCCGGTAAGATCTTTGGTATGGACAATCCTTCTTCTGGAATGGCCCCCTTCCTGGGTGAGATCTAATCTGTCAGCCTGTGTTTTATTATGTGAGAAGTTAACCCCAAGAGAGATAAGCTCTTTAATCATATCAGGTCCGTTTGTTACAACCATGCGAACAACGTGCTTGTTACAGAGGCCGGCACCAGACTCTAATGTATCTTTTATGTGAAGATCGAATGAGTCATTTGGGTCTAACACTGAGGCAATACCCCCCTGGGCATAATTGGTAGAGGCATCCATTGTCTCTTTTTTTGTTACTATAATAACTCTTCCTCTCAGGGCTGCCTTGAGAGCAAAGCTGAGTCCGGCAATGCCACTTCCGATGATAAGATAATCTGTTTTTATTTCCATCAGTTTCTTATTTAAAAGCTTTCATCTTTTTGCTGAAAAAATTGCTTCATGTTTCAAAATTCTGCCAACATCTTAACACTCAGATAAGCGCCTATTAATTTACATAAAATTAGGCCTATTGCAAGTTATGATTGATCTTTTGGTTGACTATTAGTAGCTTATAAAGCCTATGAGTGTATCAGTGATTATATTTGATTGCGACGGGGTTATGTTTGATTCGCGCCAGGCCAATGTTAATTTCTACAACCATATTCTATTCCATTTCGATCTCCCTCCCTTAACAAATGAAGATGTAGAGTTTGTTCACATGCATACGGTAGTGGAATCATTAAATCATATCTTTAGAGGTACCACTTATATAGCCAAGGCCCAGGAATATCGGTTAAAGCTTGACTACATTCCCTTTATAAAGGATATGGTTATGGAGCCAGGCCTGAAAGAGGTGCTTGATGTTCTAAAACCAGATTATGGTCTGGCAGTGGCAACAAATCGGAGCAATACCATCGAAAAAGTTCTCGCGATAAACGGACTTAGTCACTATTTTGACATAGTTGTTTCATCCTTAGATGTGGAAAACCCCAAACCCCATCCAGAGCCTGTCTTCAAGATCCTTAATTTTTTTAGGATCGAACCCCGGGAGTGTTTGTATGTAGGTGATTCCGAAGTAGATTTTACTGTTTGTCAGGCCTCTGGAGTACCCCTCATCGCATACAGAAACAAATCCCTCAAGGCTGATTTTTATATAGATAATCTTTTGGATATCCTGAAGATTTTATAGTTTTTTTTAGGAAAAGATTTTTTATGACAAAAAAAAGGAGCGGTTAATAATTATAAACGCTCCTTTTTATATGATTAAGGCTTAGATCTTAGTTGCTTGGCAATACAGTAGGTGTCAGGAAGATGAGGAGTTCACTTTTCCCGGTTACTCGTTTCTCTCTCTTAAAAAGCCATCCAATGATAGGTATCTTGCTGAACCATGGAACACTTTCAGATGTAAACCCTTTAGTCTCTTTATAGATTCCGCCTATAATAACTGTGTCTCCGCTGGCAACCATCATCTCTGTATTGGCATTTTTTGTTTTGATTGGGATATTGTCACCTATGGCGTGAGCATAATCAGGTTCATCTTCACTAACATCAATAGTCATAATAACCATGTTATTTGGTGTTATCCTGGGGGTAACCTCGAGTTTTAACGTGGCATCAACCTGTTCATATGTTTTGTTTCCACTCGAATCCGTACCTGAAGGGATTACAATCTTTGTGCCTTGCTTTATGGTTGCCGTTACTGTATCCCGTGTAATAATTTTTGGCGCAGAAAGCGTCTTTGCCTCGCCCTCTGTCTCAGCCAGGGCTATCTGTGCGTTAAGAACCTTTGTAGCTGCTGTGTTGGCAAAAGCTATTCCCGCTGTAGTGGCGGTGGGCATGGTAAAGTTTGTAGCGAAATTATAGGTATAGGTCCTGGGTCCAGATCCCCCCCAAGGATGTCTGGATGTCTGATAGCTACCAGTCCACTCAACTCCTATATCCCTGGTAAGATCGGTACTGGCCTCTACAATCCTCGCCTCAATCATCACCTGTTTGATCGGTATGTCCTGCCTGTCTTTCAAGGCCTTTGCATTTTGTATATTGGAGGCTGTATCGGTAATGATTATGGTTTTCATTGCGGTATCGACCGATAACCTGCCCCTCGGTCCTTTCACATTTTCTTCTATAAGGGTTTTTATGGCATTTACATCCTGATAATTGACAGTTATATAATCAGTCTCTAACGGCTCTTCTGCTTCAGCCGCCTTTTGTGCGGTCTTAATCTCCTTTATCCTTTCTCTTTCGGCCTTTAGTCTCGCTTCTTCCTCTTGCTCTAATGCCTTTATAGCCTCTTTTGTCATTACCTTGATAATATTTCCGTCTACTATCATGCCGAGATTATTTATATCAAGCACTACATCCAGGGCCTGATCCCAGGGGACGTTTTTTAGTCTCATAGACACTGTGCCCTTTACCTCGTGTCCCCACACTATATTCCGCTTGCTAACCTCCCCAATTAACTTGAGGATGTTTCTTATGTCTGCATTGGCAAAATCAAGGGTCATTCTGGCCCCTGTATACTTTGTGGTATTATAAGCAGGTCTAACAGCAGCTTTAACCACAGGGGGGAGCATTTTCTCAGGTTTTACAAGTGTCTCAGAAGGCACCTCCGTTGGTTTAACAAAGGCCTTACCAAGTCTTGTCTGGGTTATTTGTTTGATAGGTGGTTTGACAGATGTTTTACTAAAATCCAGCCTTATTTCTGTATCCGTCTGCATCACATGGTAAGGGACCATTTCTTTTAACTCTATTTCCAGATCAACCTGTTTTTCAGCAACTTTTATAATAGGTGTAATCTGGTTAACCACTCCTTTAAAGAGGGAGGAGTTTAAGTATCTTGTTAGTTCAGATGGGATGGTGGAATCCATTATCTCTAAAAGCAACGTAAGAGAGTTTTTCCTGCTTAAATCGTATTCCGCCTTTTTAGTGGTGGTGACCGTGATCCTTGATTTTCCTTTTGGGAGCATGTAAAAATCGACTCCAAGTATCTGATTCAGTGTTGTTTTAGAAGGTGAAAAGAACAGGCGAGGTTCTTTCGCTGCCATTTCTTCCTCTTTTGCCGGTAGAGAAGGAGGCTGTTTTTCTGCAATTTCAACAGTTTTTTTCGGAGAAAGCAGGAATTTTACTGTTTTACCATTTTCCCTCGCATTGTATTCTATATCCTGAGTTAAAGTGGCAATAAGGCGTGTTGATAGAGGTCTATCTTTGACTTTTTCAAAATAGATATCTTTTACGAGCCTGTCATTGATGACACCCGGACTAGTCAATCCCTGAGCAGGAAGTGCATTTAAATCCACTATAAGGCGTAATGGTTGAACCAACTTAAAGGCAGCATAGGAGATAAGTTTTGAGCTGGTTATTTCAATCATTGTCTTTTCATCAGAGGGATCAGAGATGACCTTTATTGATTCGATTTGAGTAGGCTTCTCTTCTATTATGCCTGTAAACTCTTTTTTTACAGGTGCTTGAGCACAACTAAAGACAAGAAAGATCAAAAAGAATGTTATTAATAGAGAGATAATATTTTCTCTTCTCAGGCTTATTGTATAAAACATGCCAGCTCTCCTTTATTTTTCTATTTTATACTAATCTATATCTGTAGATGGGAGCTTTATTGAGATATCCTTTATTTTTTCACGCCCTCTAATATCCTTATAAGATTCAGTGACAACAACCTCTTTTTCAAGGATTCTCGCTACCTTACCACTTTGTCTTCCTATAAGGGTTCCCACCTTAATTACATGACCATCTCCCTTTGAATCCCGAACAAGGGCCCAATTTCCTTTGCTTCCTAATACTATTGCAGATATGGTCAATTGGGAAATGTCAAGGGTCTCAAGATAGGTTTTTGGTTTTCCTTTTTCTTTTTCCTCTAACTCCTTCCTTACGACAATAAAGGATTTGAAAGGATCTACTTTATTAGTAGGATCATAAAAATAGGCTGCTTTTGCTTTGTCCTCTATGTCTACAGCAGCCTCTTTTCCCTCCGTAGGTTTTTTTGATGGTTCAGCGGCCCTTTTTTTCTCTTTTTGAATCTTAAAGGTAACCTTTTCCTTAGCTTGAACTGTAGTTATTCCTGAAAGAATAGGAATAGCCGCAATACCAAATATCAAAAGCAGAACTATACTATTTCTTTTTTTTGCGCTCACTTTCAGTCTTTTTCCCCTCTTTGAACCTGTATGTAGTAGCTTTACATGAGGTTTTGAGAGTAGCGCTCAGCTCTTTGGTTGGAATCATGTTCAGATCGACAACATTAACGATCCTATCTAACTTTCCAACCTTGTCAAAAAATATAGCAACATCATGATAGCTTCCCAGCAACTCAATACTTACCGGGATTTCTACATAAAATTCTTTTGAAACCTGCTTTTCAGGACTAAATAGAAGAAATTCCAAATTCGAATCATTTCCGAGTTTGGTAATGTTTTTTAAAAGGCTAGGGATTTCGCTCGTAGTAGGAAGAAGCTTTATGGCAACTTGTAAATCTCCTTGGGCCTTGACAAGGTCAGCTTCAAGCCTTTTTAAATTTTTCGCCCTGACCCTGGCGATCTCGATATTCCTTTCTAACCTATCCAGTTCTGATTTTATAGTCGTTATTTCACCTGTTTTTGGGATGTATACGAGCCAAATATAGAGACCTACAATAAGAACAACCGTCCCCGCAAAGATCAGGACCCTGTGCATCATCCTCAATTTGGATATCTTATCAAAATAGACATTTAGATCGATTGCCATAACCCCCTATCTTCCTCTCTATTTCTTTTTGCCCGTTTTAGGGAGAGGTTCTTCTTTAAAGGCGTATGTTTTTGAGTTTAGGGAGAAATCTTTGAGACTGAGATCAAACCCCGGTATTTTCTTTTGCCTTGTTCTGACTAATTGGACGGAGTTTATACTTTTTGTATTTTTCAATCTATCCATAAAATCTGCAACTGTTTCGTTATCCATTGCTGTTCCGTTTAAAATAAGTGTCCCTTTTTGTTCTTTAAGAGTGGTGAGCCATAACTTATCTTCTGGCACGCTCGTGGCTATATCATCTAAGAGCCTGACTGGCCCAGTTTTGCCTTTTTCTAATCTTTTTATTGTCTTTAATTTTACTTCGACTTCAGCGATAGTTTTCTTTAGGGCCGCTATTTTTACATTGGTATCTTTAAAGGAGTCTAGCTCTTTTTGTTTAACATCTCGCTCTCCTCTCAAGGTGTTTACCTTGTTGTTGAGATCAAGGTAGAAGTAACTGCTTGCCAGGAGAAGAAAGATAACGGAGAGCATGTATACAGTTACCTGTCGCCTTATATTTTCTTTTATCCTGGCAGCCCTAAAAGGAAAGAGATTAACTTTGATCATCTATCACCTATACTCCGCAATGCAAGGCCAATAGAAATAGTGGCCATTGGGGCATAATAATTTAAGTATGTTGCATCAAATAATTTTTCCTTTATCTCTAAATTACCAAAAGGATTGAGCATCTCTACCTTTAAACCTGTTTCCAAACCGAGATATTTGCTGAATCCTTTAATCAAGGACGAACCACCGCTCAGCAGGACATTTTCAACTTTTATATCTATAAATGTAGTTGCCACAAAATCAAGGGCCCTTTTTATCTCCTGAGCCCATTTTGCAACTGTTGATGAAAATATCTCCTCAATTATAGGCCTCTTTTCTGTTTCTAATGGTTTAGCCCCCAATTTTATCAATTCTGCTTCTTGATAAGATATATTTAATTTTTTTTGGATTTCACTTGTGATTTGTGATCCCCCATATGATGAGTCTCTGGTAAATATGGAGGCACCATCTTTAATAACGTTTATCGTAAGTTGTTGAGCGCCAATATTTACCAGGGCGTGGCAGCCAGACTGTTCATGGTTGCTGATTTCGAAGGCGTTTTGTAGGGCAAAGGCATCTATGTCTAAAACCATAGGATTAAGATCTGTTAAGTGAAGAAGACTTATGTATTCTTCAACCATATCTTTCTTTGCGGCTACCAAAAGAACATCCATTAACTCTTCCTTTTCCTCTTCTTCCGTCCCTTCTTTTTCTGATGTAAGGATCTGAAAATCCAGATTTACGTCATTAATGTCAAAAGGAATGTATTGTTCTGCTTCTCTTTGTATGCTTTTCTCTAATCCTCCTTCTTCTTTTTTGGGTATTGTAATCTTTTTGACAATAACTGAATAACCAGATATAGACGTGGCCACATTTTTGTTTTTAATCTTAAGATTTTTTAGGAGGTTTTTTAGGGCGGCAGAAACTATTTCCATTTCCTTTATAGAACCTTCCACTATAGAATCTTGGGGGAGCTCTATCATGCCAAAATTTTTTAAGACCATTCCATTTTTGCTATCGTCAATGTCGACGATCTTGATTGAGTGGGATCCAATATCGATCCCGATAAGTTTATTTTTTGCTGATATGGGCATTTGAAACCTAATTCATTAGAGTTTTTTATCTTTAAAGAAAAGTTTATCTTTGTCACTTAAGTTGTAGCCGAGGGCCAGAATAATTTTTCTCTTTGTCTCCATTCTGCAATCTTTACCTCTTTCAATTCTATCGATTGTTAGCGGAGAAACACCTGCTTTTCTGGCCAGTTCCGCCTTGCTTAGGAGAAGCTCTTCCCTTATTTTCTTTACCGTATTTTGGCCCACTACCCATTCCTCCAAAAAATTTGATAAATGAACAATACGTGAAATTTCTCTATACTAATACATATATAAATTAATTTGTCAAGTATTTTTAATAAATTAAGTAAATTTACCACAATTTATAGCTATATAGTGGTAATTTATAATATTAACACAATATGTAGTAATACAGATCTCGTAAACCCTCAAAGATTTTGGTGTAATATCTTGGGCAAAAGGCTCCGTTTTTGATCTGGGAGATAGGTTAAAAGGTTCACGGTTCAGAGGTTGATGCGCCCACCGTATTAACTCAATGGAAGTAATGGTAATGTGAAAAACCGCGAAGCGTTTAACCCTGAACCGTGAACTTTGAACCCTAAACGGTTACAAAGTTTTTAATTCTTTAAAATTGCCTCTGTTGAGAAATTGCTTTACAAAAAAGCAATTCTTAGATTAAATTCTGGGCAACTGGATTATAAGAAAGGGTAACTCTTTACGGTTGAAAAAGGGTTACCCCTATCTACCGGCAGACAGACATTCAACCTGTGAACGAATATTAGAAAGGTGTTTTATTTGGATAAAAAAACAGAAAGAAGAAAACAGACGGGGGAAAAACAGAAAAAGAGCCTCTTTAGGGAATATTTAGAAGCAGCCATAATAGCCCTTTTTCTGGCACTCTTCATTAGAGCATTTGTGATTCAGGCCTTTAAGATTCCTTCAGGATCTATGAAACCAACACTTCTTATTGGAGATCATATCTTAGTAAATAAATTTATTTATGGGATTAAGGTACCATTTACTGATCGCTATATCATACAGATTAAAAAACCGAAGAGAGGAGATATAGTTGTTTTTAAATGGCCAAGAGATGAGAGGAAAGATTTTATAAAGAGGGTTATTGGCATTGAGGGAGACAAGATTGAGATAAAAGATGATGTGTTGTGTGTGAATGATAAAAAAATTGAGACAGAATATATTGGAAAGTATAAAGATGAAAATATTACCCTGGCAAATAAGTATTTAGAATTGTTTGAAAAATCCAAGCATTATATATTGGATGAATACGTTAAACATGAAAATTTTGGGCCTGTGATTGTTCCTGAAAATTCTATTTTTGTTATGGGAGATAACCGTGATAATAGCCATGATAGTAGATACTGGCGCTTTGTTTCTTTAAATAAGCTCAAAGGGAAGGCTATTATTATTTATTGGTCTTGGCCCCACTGGAGTAGATTTGGGCATTTAATTAGGTGAGATTACATTATCAGGTAACCGCTTTTAGCACTTGTTGCTGAATAGACATTTGCATAGCCCTCTATTTAAGAAAGAATCTGATTTTTGCATTTTACATCCTTTGGCCACTGGAAATAAGACCGTTAATGCTGCATAACGGCCTAATGTATATGAAAAAAGAAATACAAGTGAAAGATAACACATGACCGATACTTATCAAATGACAGAAAATCAACCAAAATGGTATGCTATTCATTCAAGGAGCCGGCATGAGGATGTTGTCCTTAAGGGGCTGAAGAAAAAATTGATTGAGGCGTTTCTCCCTAAAATGCAGGTCATGAGCAGAAGAAAAGATCGGAGAAAAAGGATACTGGTCCCTCTTTTGCCGGGCTATGTGTTTGTGCATTCAGATCTAAATTCATATCAATACTGGGATATAATTAAGACTTATGGAGTTGTTAGAATCGTTGGCATCAAAGGAAAACCTATTCCAGTAAAAGAGGAGGAGATAGTATCACTTAAGACATTACATGGCACTGACAGGACTGTTAGGAACCAGACCTATATGAAAAGTGGTGATAGGGTTATGATTATGGAGGGGCCGTTAAAAGGACTAACTGGATTTTATATTAAACATAAGGATAAAGCTGACAAGGTGGTCATATCAATTGAACTACTTCAAAGATCCTTAGCAGTAGAAGTTGAAGATTTGATCGTGGACAAGATTAGTTAACGCGATAATTATCTCCTCTATCCATTATATCCTATCCCCATAGCCCTTTCAAGCCTTGCCCAGGCAATATTGTGCTCACTTAGGGCATTAAAATAGTTTGTCCTCGCCTGAGTGAGAAGGGTCAGAGCATCCAGGACATCGGTGGAGGTGGCAACCTGTTGTTTGTATCTTTCCTCATTCATCCTGAAATTTTCTTCTGCCTGAACCACCGCTTTTTTTGCCACCTGGATATTCTTCTCTGCCTCCCTCAACGATAAATAGGCTTCCTTCACTTCCAATTGAATATTATCCTTGATCTCTTTTAAGATGTAGTTGGCTTTTGCTAATTTGGCCCTGGCGGCTGCTACATCATGCCTTTTCTTTCTCCATTCCCAAAAGACCCATTCTCCTTTTAATTGTATTGTCCAGTTA
>DAOVDY010000214.1 GCA_030669265.1 Desulfobacteraceae bacterium
CTTTGGTAATTGATGAGATTATAGGAAACAGTTATTACATCAAATTCTCCACAGTTTATTATTTTCTTCATATTCTCTGGGCTTGCGTGAGTGGAAATTCCCATAAATTTAACTTTGCCCGCTTTTTGCGCCTTTTTCAATTCATTAAAAACTCCATTACTCATTAATCTTTCAAACTCACCGGGTCTGGTTACATCGTGCATCTGATAAATATCGATTATCTCTGTATTCAAATTTTGTAAACTTTCATTTATGGTTTGAGCAAATTCTTCAGGGCTTCGCAAATGCGAACGAGTAAGGATAATACACTCTTTTCTTCTATATTTAGTGACTCGGCCAATTGCCTTTTCCATTTCTCCCTGGCCATAAGCATAGGCCGTATCTATAATGTTTACTCCTAAACCCAAGGCTCGATTTACTATTTTTTCTATTTCTTGGGGTGCTGCTCTTACTCGAGAGAACCCTAATGAACCTATTCCTATCACGGAAACTCTAAAGCCGGTAGTACCTAGCAATCTATATTCCATTTGGCTAACCTTTCTCCCCCTCACCTCTTTCCTCTCCTCAGAGGGGAGAGGAAACTTTTAAAGAAAAAGGGCTGCTGCCTAAAGGGCAGCAGCCCTGATCTTCTTCTTGATAACCCTTTCTTTATCCTAAGGCCCATATTGTGAGTTACAGTTGAATCGTATCGAGTCGAGCCTTTTCTTAAAGTAACTCAAGCAACTTCCACAGCTTGAGTTGTGTGTTGATCTCAGAGATAATCTTTTCCGTTCCTGCTTCATCAAGTTTAGCTATGAATTCTGCTAGTGTCGCTTCCCAGTCAGCACCACTACTACCTGTATCAATCGTTCGCATATATTCATCACACACTGCCTGACACTGAGCAATTTCGGTTTTGATCGGTACAGGATCAAAGGCAAAGCCTAATACGGGTGAAGGTACTGCATTCATATTTAATGCATGTGTCTCTTCCCATAGTGTATCTGCCTGTCCGGGCAAGAAGTAAGCATTGAACTGGCATCCAAACAGCCAGGCAGTATTTGGAACATATCCACTGCCTTCTACCAGCTTTATTTGATTTGGACCTACCTTGTTGTAATGTATTCCCTCGATGCCGAAACAAAGCAAATTGTAGAGGTCTTTGTCAGTGTTCAACAATTCCATAAACATCATCGCTTTTTCGGGGTTTTTAGAGTTCCGGTTTATACCATACATGGTAGAGATAATGGAGCTTGTTTTCAATACAGAGTCGGAAATAGGGTATGAAATTATCTCGTAGCCATGGGCAGCTAGCCATTCGGCATCATTACCAGGCTTACAATTTCCCCCAAAGGAGACTCCCATCTGTGCAGCTTTTGTCATAGGTTGAGCATCGGTAATGGCAAGGGCGTCACTTCGTACATACCCTTTTTGAAACCACTCTGCTACTGTCCCCACAAATTTCTTAAACTCATCTGTTTTGTACTGGTTTATGGCTGTGGGAATTGCTCCGGTATCATCTATATAGACAGCTCCGGGTAAGTCACGTCCCACTACCTCGTCAAAGCCAAAGTGGGTTATCCACCCTGCCCAGTTACCACCTCCACTAGCTACAATACCTGTGGGATAAATATCCGGGTCATATTCCTTGATCAAGGCAAGGAATGGTTCCAGATCTTCCATTTTTTTTACGGTGGTGACATCAAAACCATACTTATCCACCATTTTTTTCTGAAAGTAGGCACCATTTGTCATACAAGAAATCTGGTAGTTGATGATCCCGTAAATTTTACCTTGCACTCTGGTGGCATCCCACATGCAAGTTGGAACCAAAGCTTTCAGTCCAGGCGCATACTCATCAATCAAATCATCCAGGGGTAAGAAAGCACCCTTGGATACATTCTGAAGGTAATTGTTGAACCAGTTTGCCGTAAAACAGAGGTCATAGTCTTCTCCAGAAGCTATTACCAGCCTTATTTTATCTTGATAATCACCCCAGTTTTGAGCCCTGAAATCGACTGTTGCATCAATCTTTTCTTTGATGATTTCATTGGCTGCCTCATATACCATATCCGCGTCTTGTTGTGGATAGGGTCCGGGGTAGTACCAGATCAACTCTACATCGCTTCCAGCCCACACAAGTTGAGGAGCTAAAAGTAAAGTTGCCATAATCACTCCACACAAAATTTTCTTGAACATTCTTATCTCCTTCTTAAGGTTATTTAAAGTTGTTTTTTCTAAAGCTTTCTAAGGTCCAGGCTGGTTCAGAGCATCCATCACCTCCTTTTCATCTTTTTTTGGACCCAAAGTTTAGTATTTATTTCCTAACCTTTAATGGCACCTACTGTTAATCCCTTGACAAAGTATTTTTGGAAAAATGGAAAAATAAAGAGCATTGGCCCTGCGGCCAGTACACACATAGCCATCCTTGCTGATTCATTGGGTAACTTGCTTATATCTATAGTCATTTGTGTAGTTCGCAGTTGTTGGGTTAAAAACTGTATGTTGGCCATCATCCTGTGCAGCATATATTGCAGGGGTACCAGGTTTTCACTCTCAATATACAATAAAGGCAGCCACCAATCATTCCAATAACGCAGCAAAATAAATAATCCTATAGCTGCCAGGGCCGGTTTTGATAAGGGAATAATGATGGTGAAAAATGTTCTTAGCTCACTTGCCCCATCCAGTTTTGCTGATTCAATAATCCCGATAGGTATTTGCTGGAAAAATGTTTTCAGAAGTAAAACAAACCAGGGAAGTACCAAATAAGGTAATATAAGTACCCACCATGTATCCTTCAGGTGCAGGTACCTTACGATTAAGATATACCAGGGTACCAGACCCCCGTTAAAGAGCATGGTAAAAAATATATAGAAGGCTAATGGATTTCTATACTTAAAATCCCGGCGGGATAATGGGTAAGCAATCAGAGCAATAATAAATAGACTTAAAGCCGTCCCTACCCCTGTTACGCTCAGGCTAATAAAATACCCTTGTAGGATTTGTTTTGGAACCTTGAATATATATTCATAGGCTGTTAAAGATATTTTTTTGGGTATAAGTCTATAACCATATCTGAGAATATCCATTTCATCAGACAATGAAATGGATAAGACAGCAATAAT
>DAOVDY010000102.1 GCA_030669265.1 Desulfobacteraceae bacterium
TCTAACAGGGCCGCCTTGCCATGTCGTTTCAAAATTGGGTAATAGCAATTTGGCCTTAGAATCATATGCTCCGTCTATATTGCCCAATTTTGAAAGGACAACTAATCTTAAGTTATATTTAAGGGCATAAGCAAAAAAAGATACCCATGCCCTAAAAAAGCAATAAATTTCAATCCACAAGATTTTGAGCAATTACAATATTTTGATCATCCAATAAGGCGCTCGATCATGAGGTCGGCAATATGATCGGCGGGGCTTTTCCCAGCAGGTTTATCGAGATACTTGCTTTCCCATTTTACACCCACAACAGAGCGCGTTTGTAAAAAGAAGACATTCTCGGGAAATGGATAGTCAGCAGAGATTGCCCATTCCACATCTTGAGGTATACCCCCATAATGAATTTCAACAATTTTTGCCAGTCTCACCAATTCTCTTATTTCGTCGTCGTTTAAACAAGATATAGCCTGTCTTTCAAGAGAAACTGGCTCAACAACAGTACCTTGAGAGGTTAAAATAACCTCCTTCAACTTTTCATTGATAACTTTTTCTTTAACCTCCAGTGTCCTTTTATCAATTGTAAATCGATCAGGTGCCACGCTTGCCTGCACAACACTTTCCCCCAATCCCCAGCTTCCCTCAACAACTATCTCGTTCAAATTGCCTGTGATAGGATTTACGCTAAATAACACTCCGGCAGACCTGGCATTCACCATTTGTAAAATGACAACACCAATATATTCCTTTTCGATAGATCTTCCCTGTTGAGCCCGATTAGCAATAGCACGCGGGGCGAATACACTTGACCAACAAGCAACAACCTTTTGTTCAAGCTCGGCCTTCCCTTGTACATTAAGATAGGTGTCAAACAAACCAGGATGACTTACAGGGCCGCTTGACCTTACCGAAACTGGCACATTGGGAATGCCAGAAACCTCACAAAGTTTCTCGTAACTCTTGAGAAGTTCACTGCGGATATCCTCAGGCAACTTAATGCCTTTCATCATTTGAATGATATGATTTCCTGCTTTTTCAGAATCACTATAGTTTTTCAAAGATCTTTTCTCGAATCTTCCCAGATATTGGCGAATCTTCTCACCAAGACTTGTTTCACGCATCATTCGCTCGTTGGCTTTTATCGTTAAGGCAAATCCTGGAGGAACTTGAATCCCAGCTCGGGCGAGTTCGGCCAGGCTAACACACTTTTTCCCTACACGTTGAACGTGCTTCTTGTTGATATCCTTAAACCAACGAATTAAATCACCCGCCATTGTTACTCCGGTAAAATCCAAACAGCACCACGACTTCCATCAACTCTTATTTTTTGGCCATTTTTTAACTTTTTAGTGGCATTTTTGGTTTGAATCACCACCGGTATGTTGTACTCTCTCCCAACTATAGCCGCATGGGAGAGACTTGCTCCGCTATCCAGTATAACTCCTTCAAGGAGAGGAAAAACAGGGGTCCAGCTTGAATAAGTAGTCGTAGACACTAAAATATCGCCTGACTTAATGTTAGGAATATCTTCTTCAGAAGAAATAATCCTTACAGTCCCTTGGCCAATACCAGGAGCCCCTGGATTTCCGTAAAGATCTGCTTTAAAATCCACTGAAGCAACCGCCTCTACACCAACCGTAATCTTCATCATAACATCATCTTTAGTTGCCGCCATATATTCCATAGCTCTGCCATGATCATCAGCAAGTTTTCCGATGAGTATAGGCCTGTTTAATATTTGATAGTATTCATTATAATATATCCTTCGTTCTGAAACGAGTGGGCGATAATCTAAACAAAGGGGAATTATGTTTTTTCTGATCTCATCAGGCAATAAAAATACAAAATCTTCAGGGTCCTCCACTAATCCCTTATCCGCCATCCTTTTTACGCACGCCAATCCAGCCCTTCTCATCAAGGAGTGAGACATATGCTCAAAGTAATAGTTATGTCCTTCGCTGAAAATCCCAGCTTTTTGAGCTACTCCCATAAGCCTTCTAATCCAGCCTCTTTGAGAATCAGGAAAACGTGAAAGGATTTCTTGCTCTGCTTCTTTCCTCTCCTTAACTATTTCCTTTCTCCGTATGTCCATCTCAAATTGCCCTGATTTATCAATATATTGTCTAATAAAAGAAAAAGCGGGTGAAGGATCTTCAATCCATGCCTTGCAGTTAAATTCCATCATCCTGGGCATTCTCCATCCATGCTCATTCAAAAAATCTTGAAAACCATTGCTTCCATTTAGCCATCTGTCTCCCCTTTTGGTTTCCATTAGAGCAGGTATAATTTCATCTAAAGGATTATTTTTAATGACGCCATCTACACCGAGCTCAACAGCATGCTTGTATAAATTCCAGAGAAGCCGATCTACTTCAAAATTCTTATTATCAAACCCCCGAATCATTCTATGCCATACAGGGCTGGTATCATCGATACCAATTCGTTCCCGACACAAATCCTCGAATAGAGCATACAGTCCGGAAAGTGTATACATTATCCATGAATGCAACCCCCAAACTCTGTTGTTAAATCGAAAAACGGAATCAAAATGGTCATATAATGCAGAATTTGGTGCATATGCCACATCGAATGCTTTAAACTCCTGATACTTATCCATTAATTCTTTAACTACCCCGGACCAGACACTATCATAATCCTCAATAAACGGCTTCAGATGTTCCTTAAAGCGGGCTGCCCTCTCTTTTTGTTCGCTTTTGTCCATGACCAGAACCGGGCTCATATAACCGCACCCGTCGACCTCTCGCCAATCCGTACCCTTACAGGTGGGAAATCCCATGGCTTCAGCTGCCCAAAGGTCACCGTACCGTTGGTGATGTGTCCAGCTCCAGGCAAAAAGAGGTGTCCATGGAGGAATGCAATGAACTGAATCCAGGTACCAACATGGATAGGCCTGAAGATCCTCATAGCTTAACACATACGAATGATATCGCTTCTTAGGTTTCCATTCGTCTTTCCATTCAACCATTTCATTTTCCTTTTCTATCGTACTTCTTTTGGCTGTTGATGTAGAAATTAATCTAATTTAAAGTAATTAGCAAAGATTTAGGACGAAATACAACTAATTTAGCAGTTAGTAGTTACCAATATATACTTCTGCGGAAATTTTTAACGCTTTATAGGAAGGCTTCTTATCAAGAATGGTACGGGATAAAAGAGACTTGTTTAGAAACGGCAGGGGTTGCATCTAGTAACAGAAAATGGAAGTTCTTTATGCTGCGGGATGAGTGTTCAGATTTGTCTGGATTTAGCAAGATTCTGGATATTCGCCAAAGACTCGATCCAATTCCTTATCTTCAACATCGAATACGGTATCATGTGGTGGTAGTGGCTCAGTGGCCATGAATTCAGGGAGACGATCCTGGCCCGGACCAAGACCGGCACGGATGTTAAACATCCTCTCCTTCCAGAGCGCATCTTGGCCGATGTAGCGAATGTCCTTCTCAGTCGGGGTCTTTCCGGTCAGAGGACCTACCAACCCAGCGAAGAGCCCATACTCAGCACGTAGGCCCGTGAACTGGCATAGCCCCAGGCTGTCTGCTATAAGATTATTGATCTGGGCCTCACGTGAGCGTTCCACATGCCCCTCTTTAGATAAAGGTTCCTCTGTCACAAAGCCAGCTGTATGATCTGCCCCCTGCGGGCTGGTGGCGTAAGTCACCCCCAGTCCCTTGATAGACCGGGCGCAGTGGCCAGGAAGTGCCTGGCCCTTGACCGCAGCCACCCGCCGGATGCCAAAAACTTTTCCAGTAATAACCGATCCCTGGCCTAAGACCCGTCCCAGAACAGTGCCCTGGCCAATCTCATCGATCAGCGCTACAGCCCGCTTGCGATCCCCAAAGGTGAATAGATCTGTCTCAGTCAGTATCCCAAGGGTTACCCCAATTTCGATAGTGTCCATGCCGTAATTGTCGCATCGGAAATCTATCTGTGCAATAGTATCCAAGTCATCGATATCCAGATTGGAGCCCATCATAGCGATGGTCTCGTACTCCAGGCCAGAGGTAAGGTATTGGCCGTGTTTATCATGGAAGATATTGGAACACCGGACTACACAGCCCCTCATGCAGGGGTGACCCATACTACCACCACGTTGCTGGACTATTTCCTTTAGTTTTTCAGAGTTAATAGCGTTCTTCTTTTCATAAGAACCAGCCGTGAAGTTGCGGGTAGGCAAACTACCACGCTCATTACTAATCTCTACCAGGCCTGCCGTGCCATTCTCTCGCCAGAATGCCGTCCTTTTGCTGGATTTAAGGATCTTGGTGTATTCCTTGATTGCTTTGGTAAAGGCAACGGCATCTACGCCCTTTAGTGGCCTACCTCCCTTAGGATCAATTACAATGGCCTTAAGCCCTTTGGCACCCATAACTGCACCTAACCCACCCCGTGCAGCATGACGGCAGGGGCGGCCATTTGTGTCTGTCACAGCTATGGTGGCTGCTGCCATTCTCATCTCGCCGCAGGGACCAACAGAGATAACACCAACATCCTGGCCGAATCTCTTTTTGAGAGCAGTCACGGTATCGTAATTTCCTAACCCTTTAAGTTCTGATGCCTCGAATAGTTCAGATGACTCTTTCCGAATAATCAGGATCTTGGGTGAGGAGGACTCGCCTTCTATTACTATCGCCCCTATACCGAGCTGGCCCAACATGATGCCGGCCATGCCACCTACATTGGACTCTTTAATTCCACCTGTCAATGGGCTCTTGGCTCCGATGGACATACGGCTGGCTGAAGGCATGGGTGTCCCTGCGAAAAGACCTGG
>DAOVDY010000026.1 GCA_030669265.1 Desulfobacteraceae bacterium
ACTCTTTATAAGGGCCAGCTCCTGTCGAGACGGAGGGTTTCATATACTTGATATAAGTCTTGATGCCAGCATCACCTGCTTTGTTTTCAAGAAATGAAAAAAGTGTGAACCCCTTTCTTCGCTTAGCAATAACCTGCTGTACACCTTGAGAAGATCTCCGATATCTATTATATTCAGAGCTCAACCTTACAATTTCTTGTAGACCATCTTCTTTTGTACTGACACTCCTTTGAACCCTCCTTCTGGTTTCAAAGAAGGGAAAAATCAAAAACTGAAATAGACAAAAAATCCCTATAAATACTGCTGCAACCGATATAAAATATTTTTCACGCCTTGCAAATTTCATGATCATAGTCCTAAGAGAATTGGAGTACTGGAGTAATGGAGTACTGGATTATTGGTTTTGTATTTTCCATTCTTCCATCACTCCATTCTTCCATTGCATTACTTTGCCCGTTTGAGTTTTATCTCAAATTGCACCCGCTTCCGAGATCGGTCAAGATTGGCAGAACTAATAGTAACTGCACTAAAATACTCTGAGGGCTCCAGCCCTTTCTTGATAATGTCTACAGTATTAAATGTATCAGTTTCTCCTTTAATATTTACAGCCTCTGGATCAACTACCATCCTCATTACCCTAACATCCAGCGATTCAGGGACTTTAAGGGAAATATCCCGTAACAGGTCAACGACCTTATGGTCTCCACCAATTCCAGGAAGGAAGAATGCTGACTTTTTGATTTGAGTTATTTTTATCCTCATCTGCTGTACCGGATCCACAATCCTTCTTACATCAGGAAGGGTTTGCCTAAATGTATCTGTAATCTGTTTATCCAGCAACCTGTAGCGCTCCTTTAGAAAATAATAATCCATACCAAAATATGTGATCAAAAGAGATAGAATAACTATCAAAAAGACAGCAGCCCTTCGGATATCCCTCTTGAGCTTAGCATCCTTTCTTTTTATCTCAAATTCATCTTTTCTGAAATTGAAACCTAGGCCTTGCTTATTGCCTCGAAGTGCAAGCGCTAAGGCGCTATCCATTGTGGCAGGATTCCAGGATTGAGCTATATTTTCGTCTATATGAATACTTGGATCACCGCCCACCACATTAATTTCTTCAACAGGGATATCAAAAAATCGTTCTAAAAGACCCACCGTATGCGGATAAAGATTTCCTGTGCCAGTGACAAAAATCTTTTCTGGTTTAGCTTCTATATCATTCTGATACTCAAATGCATGGAGTGTATTTTGAACATTTGTACACAATGACTCGAAGCAGGATACAATCGGCTCAGCTGCCTGGCTTTGCGCATTGCTATAAGTTGGGGAATTTGAAATAGCTTCAGGCATAAGATCATCACAAAAAGGAAAGCTCCTGATTAAACTTATATGTCTTTTAATATAAAGAACCATTGTGGTTCTCTTTTGGCCTATTTGGAAAAGGATCCCATCATCGGGTATCTCTGCCTGCCTGAACAACCACAACACTACAGGCACCCCGCTTATGTCCAGTATATCGGGGTCAACTCCATAGTTCTGTAAAAGGGCTAGATATTCGGAGATATACTCTCTCCTTACTGAAGCAGTAAGAATATCACTTTGACCCGACTGATCAATTAGAGTAAAATCAACTACCAAATTTTCGACTGGAAAAGGTACCATCGTCTCAATTTCATAGGCTATTGTCTGCCTAATCTTTTTTGTGGATCTAAAAGGCATCTGCAAATTCCGATATGATACCTGTTCCCCAGGAATAGTACTGATGTAGGTATCAGCCTTGAAATCTACTTGTTCACTCAATGTCTTAAATGCCTCATCTAGGCCGTCAACATCTCCCACCATAACACTGGCACATCCTGTTACGTGATAGCCTCTCAGTCCTCCTTCTACTTGAACTGCTGCAATTGAATCAGTCTGTATGTCAATCCCGAGAATTTTTCCTGCCATAATTAATGTCTATTGGGTTAATTGATTTTATTGGGTTCGTTCTCATTGATCGTTTCAGCGTTCACGGAAACGTAAAACAGATAAATTTCATTCTGTTTTAACATTCACCCTGTTAAATTCCCGCTTTGCGGAACCCCCTGCAGGGGATTTAACAGGGCAGGCAAACACAAAAAACACTACAAACTCAACAAACTAAAATATTTTCCAAGACAAAATCTGAAGTGTTTTTTCTTTTCTCTCTACTACGCCCTTGATTTTCTTACTCATTGTCCCTTTGAAGCCTTCTGATGTGATTTCAAAGTAGGTACTTGAGGTAGTAAGCAAACTATCTGGAATGCTCACATCAGCCATCCCTGGAACATTCTTATACCATTTGAAATCTGACAAATCATTCTCTTCGTTCTCACGGTATGCGACCATATCCTCAGCCCTTTCCTGGTCTATATCATCTGAAAGAGACCTTAATATTAAAATATTCGCAGTATTTATATTGATTTTGCCATTACCGTGCGGGCTTAAGTATTGAGAGATACCCGGCTTTTCACCGGAACCATATAACAGTTCTTTGGTGATGCCTCTTACAAAAAGTAGCTCCTCTACAAACTCAATAAAAGCATTCTTACAAGGGTAGGGCTTCTCTAATGTCTGATAATAGGCATCTTCCGCACCAAAGCGGGTAGTCTCATTGTCTGTGTCTATCCAATCCTTTATTGCATCTACGATATTTTCTACCTCTTCAGGATCAAGGCCAAATTCTGGGAAATTCATAAATCGTATAAGGAGACTCTTTTGTGTGCTATTATAGTTTCCGTCCTTGTCAACCAATTGACTAAGCTGAATTCTCCCTGAAAGGTCCGTAATATCAAGAATAAATCGGCCCTCATTAAATAAAGACGGAGAGCTTTCAGAAAATAATTTTGTATGCGCCCAGTCCTCACGCAAGGTATCCACATTCCCTGAAGAGGCATCCTCATGGAGAACTGCGAGTGCGCCATTAAATCCTGACCTTGCTATACAGCTAAGTTTTACGCCATCCCGGAGATTCACAGCCGCCACCAGGTTAGACCTCATTGATGTATTGAACTGGAGCGTCAGTGCAACTATCAGGCTTATAATTAAAATCGTCAGGATCAAGGCCATGCCTTTGTTGTCTCGAATAAGTCTTATCATGACTATCCCATCTCTGTTGGAAGTGAAACGCTCGTCATGAATCTAAGAGGCGTTTCAGAATTTAACGGGTTTACAAACTCCAGTAAAATGGAAACCATTCTTGGTATCGTATCTTTATGTTCTTCTGAAGTAGAATCCCAGTTCTCGAAAGCTTCGCCTTTCTCTTCATAATAAGTAAAATTCACCGATACTAATCCCTCACAAAGTACCAACCCATCAGAGTCTTCCTCAAGGAGAAATCCCTTCTCGAACATCGATCTATCGCTGCGATACAGAACAAAATCCTCTCCCTCTTCATTTTCTTTAACATAATAGCCGATTTCGGTTTTTCCAGTATCTTCATCATCCCCGCTTAAATTAATGTGTGCCCTGGAAATGAATCGGAGGGTATCAGCATACCTGCCTTTTATCTCTTGATCCTCGCCCACAAATTGAAAATATTGCAAAGGATTTTCTTCTGATTGAGCATTTCCTTCACTTTTAGGAACATAGGTGGATTCCAAGTCTTCAACCATCCTTTCCATAGCAATCCTGGCCATTCTGTAGATTTCAGCTTGAGATTCAGTCTCATCTACAACCCGAAAGGTCCCTGTATAGGAAGTATAAATCGTTGTGAGGACTACTGCAAAAATGAATATAGCTATCAGGATCTCCGCCAGGGTGAAACCACCTGAGTTTGTTGGGTCTATTGTGTTTATTGAGTTACTTGTGTTCATCAGATTCACTTGGTTTTGCGAACAAACCGATAGAGCCTGAGACTGTATTGATGCTGGCTATGTTCACCATAAAAAATACTCAGGTCAATTCGTTTGAGATAGTCCAAAACCTCATCTGTACCAATAAATGAAACATCACCCACTGTCAGATTCCAGTGATAATTTGGAAAATTCTCTCCAAAATCACCAGAATCTGAGGCCAGATCCTCAGGGTTTACTGCCTCAATTTCAGCCATTTTACTCTGTGCTAGGAGAGCAGCGCTTGTACTGAATTTGGCCTCATTGGCAAGTGAGAGGCTTTGAGACTGTGACCCAAAAACAGCCACCAAGGTGATTGCAATAATAGCAATGGCAATCATCACCTCAAGGAGGGTGAAACCGGAATCCTTTTTGGGATACTGGGATACTGGAGTACTGGAGTACTGCTCTTTTTTTGTGTTGTTCCATCTCTCCAATACTCCATTGCTCCAATACTCCATCTCTTAACCACTCCCTTTTTTATATAATCCCAATATCCACATATTTATCGTAGCTCTTTATCTTTGCAAGAAAAGGATTTAAGAGGAGAGTAAATGCCCTGCCGTCGTCTGCTCCAAGATGGATTACTGTTTGCTCGACATACCCTTTCTTGCTAAACCTGATAGCTACCTCTCCATCTACTCTCTTTCCCTTTCCTTTTGTCCAAACATCCATAATCTGAACATCCGAGGGCAAATGGAAGGCCTTTTCCTGAGCCATCTCACGTTCTTCTTTAGTTGTGGCGTCAGAGTCAATCCAAAGCTGGTTTGATCCGATATCAAAATGCAGAAGATAAATCTTTTGCTCTCGAATCGCCTCGTTTCTGAGACCCTTTATAAGGCCAACAATCCTCCGTGTCGTAGACTTGAGGTTATCTGTTATTAAGGAATATCGAAATCTGGGGATACTCACAGCAAGCATCACACCAATCAAGAACACGACTACTGTCAGTTCAATGAGGGTAAACCCTTTTGTGGTGTTTGTTTGGTTCATTCTGTTTATTGGGTTTCTTGGGTTCCTTAAGCTTAATGTTCTCACAAAAGACTTTTTACAAGTTAGTCAAGCTTATTGTACAGAAATTTCTATTTTGGTCATATATGAACACAGATTAGACCCGTAACTCGCAACTCGATAGTTATTTTAACACAACAAACTCAACAAACCCAAGTAACACAAAAACTGTTTCCTGAAGGAAACAAACTATTCCAGTTCCCAGTTATTAATATCCATGTCCTTGCCCTCACCACCTGTCTCTCCATCAGCCCCATACGATACAAGATCGAAATCACCGTGAATGCCGGGACAAAGATAAACATATTCACTGTCCCATGGATCCTTGGGGACCCTTCCTTTTTCCAGGTACCCTCCCTCTCTCCAGGCACTGGCAAGTTTGCCTACCGAAGGGAGCTCTACAAGGGCCTGTAGTCCCTGTTCAGTAGTAGGATAAGAGCCGTTATCCAACTTGTACAATTTAAGTGCGGTCTCAATGCTCTCAATCTGAATCCGGGCCTTAGTGCGCCGAGCCTCCTCCGGCCTGCCCATTATTCTCGGAATAATGAGTCCGGCCAAAATACCAAGAATAACCATAACCACCATGATTTCTATCAGGGTAAAACCCCTTCTATCAGCAAATCTACATCGTATCATAATGCCTCCAATTCAGACTTTTCAGCCGATCATCTGGTTCATTTCAAAAATGGGGAGCAAAATAGAAATAACAACAAATCCAACAATCAAGCCCATTATCAAGATCATAACTGGCTCGAGCATTGAGGTCAATGCCATGATGCGCGATTCTACCTCTCTTTCGTGAGTGTCTGCAATCTTATTTAGCATTGTTTCCAGTTCCCCACTTTGCTCACCTACAGATATCATTTGTACAACCATAGAGGAAACCCAACGGCTTTGTGAAAGAGATCCGGCCAAGCTTTTGCCTGCCCGAATTTCATCTTCAGCCTTATCAAGGACCTCGGCAATCAGAACATTATTAACAATGTTTCTCGCTATCTGGAGGGCAGACAAAAGAGATACACCACTTTGGAGAAGGCTGCCGAGTGTTCTTCCAAAACGAGCAAGGGCAATTTGTTGGTTCATAGGGCCAAGAACAGGAATACGAAGTTTGAGTTTATCCCAAATGTAATTAACGCTTGGCCTTTTTTTACTATACTTTAACAGTATAATACCACTAAACATAGCCAGTAAGATAACCCACCAGAAAGAGAGTAAAAAATTACTTACATTTATAAGCACCACAGTAGGAAGAGGAAGCGTGTGATGCATCTCGGTGAATATTTTTGTAATATTAGGCACGATAAAGGTTATAAGAAAAAAAAGGACAGAGATCCCAATTAAGGACATAAAGGCTGGATAGGCAAGGGCCGCTTTAAAGCGCCCTCGCAAGGCCTCTTGATTCTCCCCAAATTCTGCCAGTTGAGCCAAAACCACATCAAGAGATCCTGACGCTTCTCCAGAGCGAACCATGTTAATGTAGAAATTCGAAAATATTTTTGGATGTTGAGATAGAGAGAAGGCCAAGCTGTTACCTTGGTTGACTGACTCCTTTATCTGGGCAATGATTTTTTTAAGAAGTGGGCTGGATTTCTGTGATATGAGAGAATCCAAAGACGCAACAAGAGGAACCCCCGCACCTAACAAAGTAGAAAGTTGGCGCGTTATAGCATACACCTCTCCAGGTTTAACACGCTGGAAAAAAGCAAAGAGAGAAAAAGTATCTGAAGGTCCGCCTTTGGGTCGGGAAAGTGTCTCTTTCACCTCAACCGGAAAGACGCCCGAGGCCCTGAGCTTCTGGCGAGCTGCCACTGTGCTGTCTGCATCAATGATTCCCTTCAGGGTCTTCCCAGAGCTATCAAGTCCTGCATATTCATAAACTGGCATAATGTAAGGCTATATATAGCTTATTTCAATGTAGAATATTTTCAAACATAGATACCGGTAACGAAAAATAACATAAAAGCAGAATCATTAACTGAATTGGTAGTGAAAAAAATCTCAACGAAATTTAGCTTTTATTAATATATTTATACCATAAATAGGCTAAAAATACCTATCTATTATATCAAACAACGGTCACAAAAGGCAGGGTAACGTCAATGTACAGGGTATGGGTATCTTTTTAATTTCCATTCTGGAATCCTCTCCTTTCAACTATAGCAGCTATCCCCAGTCCACCCCCACCACAAATGGTCTCCAGTCCAAATCGTGAAACGCGCCTCTTCATCTCATGCAATAAAGTTACCAATCTCATAGCACCGGTTGCAGCGATGGGATGACCAAGGGAAATGCCAGACCCATTCACATTAATCTTTGTATCATATTCTTCCTTTTTTATACACATCATCCTGGCATCGGCCAATGCCTGTACCGCAAATGCCTCTTGTATTTCAATGAGATCTATTTGATCTATGGTGATATCAATCTTTTTTAGGGCTTTATTTACAGAGTCAGGTACTGCAGGATAGGTAAGGGTCGGGTCACTACCAGCGATAGCGCAGGATCTGAAATAGGCCATGGGCTCCATGTCTAACTCCTGTGCCTTTGTCTCAGACATCAAGACCACCGCAGCTGCACCATCATTTTCGGTAGAGGAATTTCCAGCGGTACATACCCCATCAGGATAGACAGGGGGCAGTTTGGCAAGTTTCTCTAATGTAGTATCTGGCCGGGGTGTCTCATCTCTATCAAAGATTACTTGTTCACCTTTTCTTTGTGGGAGTGGGACAGGGACAATCTCTTCAGCAAATTTGCCAGAGTCCATTGCAGCAATAGCCTTCTGATGACTTCGCAGGGACCAGGTATCGGCCTCTTCTCTGGTGATCTTCTCTTGTTTGGCTGCCTTTTCTGCCCAGGTCATC
>DAOVDY010000121.1 GCA_030669265.1 Desulfobacteraceae bacterium
GTTGACTTATCAACATAGTAGGCCTCCTGTGCTGTACATGCATTTCTTAAGTCAGAATTTGCCGAGGAATTGTATGATCTTGTTCTGTATGCACTAAACTGCGGGATAGCGATAGCTGCCAAAATACCAATGATCGCAATAACGATCATCAACTCGATAAGTGTAAAACCCTTTTCATTTTTATTAATTAATTTTGTTAACATTTTTAGTCTCCTTTATTTTATTAAAATGATTAAAGATTACACAGCACATTAAACTTATACTTGGAAAAAAATCACCCCCTTTCCACATTAACATTACAGTTTTGGGATATTATTGAGCAAATAGCATGCCATAAAATAGGATTTTATACCTTTATTATAAAATTTCTTTTATTTACGAATAGTTAGATACTTTCTTTTTATACTTTTAAAAAATAAAATGCGTTTCAGGTAGTGTCATATAGTAATTAATAGTGAAAAAATCGGTGATTTTCACCAAAAAAAGGTGATTTTCATCCTCGTATGTGTTTTCCTTATACTGATTTTTTACACTTTAAAGACTAACGGCTTAATTTTGTGAGACGATATTTTAGGGAATCAACAGTAACACCCAATAGCTCCGCTGCTCCTTGTTTCGACCCTTGAGCCATTTCCATGGCCTTGAGGATATAATCCCTTTCTATGTCAGCTATAACCTTATCAAGCTCAATTCCATCAGGGCCTATGTCAGTGCGCCGTCTATCTTCCTTTATTCTAACCTTCTTAAAATTAGAAAGTGTCAGGCTCTGGGGCAACACTATATTGGATTTTTCCAGTGCCACACTCCGTTCAATTATGTTCTCTAACTCCCTTACATTGCCTGGAAAAGGGTATTTGCTCAATATGTCCATTGCATAGGTGGATACTTTGTTTATATCTTTACCCAACTCCTTGGAATATTTCACCAAGAAGCAGTGAGCCAAAAGAGGCAAATCTCCCACTCTTTCTCTTAAAGGCGGCATAGAGATCTCAATAACATTCACTCGAAAGAAAAGATCCTCCCTAAAACTTCCTGACATTACCTCCTGCTCAAGGCTCTTATTTGTAGCAGATATGAATCTTACATCTACCGTTCTCTCCTGAGTTTCCCCAATCCTGGTAAACGTTTTTTCTTGAATTACCCTCAGAAGCTTAACCTGAATGGCTGGAGTTAACTCACCTATCTCGTCAAAAAATACTGTTCCCTTGTCTGCTGCTTCAAAGAGACCAGCCTTATCTGTGCTTGCCCCGGTAAATGCCCCCTTCTTATACCCAAAAAGTTCACTTTCAATTAATGTCTCAGGAATCCCCGCACAATTAATAACAACAAAGGGCTTATCACTCCTCAGGCTCTGTTCATGTATAGCCCTCGCTACAAGCTCCTTGCCTGTACCGGACTCTCCGGAAATAAGTATGTTTGTCTTTGTGGTGGCAACCCTTATGATCAGGTCATAAATCCTCTTCATTTGAGGGCTCTCACCGATTAAACAACCAAAATGGTACCCTTTCTTTAAATAATCCTCATCCTCAACCATTGAAACAGTCTTTTTATGAAGGGCATCTCGAACAATCTTTTTAAATTCACCAACCTCAAAGGGTTTTGGTATATAATCGTAAGCCCCGTCCTTCATGGCCTCAACAGCTGTCTCTGCTGTGGCAAATGCCGATATAATTATCACCGGGGTTTCTGAATTAACCTCTTTTGCCTTTCTCAGCACCCCTAAACCATCTACAACATCCATACGAATATCAGTTATAATCAAATCAAATGTTTCTCTACCAAGAATACTACAGGCCTCCTCACCATTAGATGCACAACGTACAGTGTAGCCTTCCTTGGCTAATAAAATCTCAAGGAATTCCCTCATGCTTAATTCATCATCAACTACCAAGATTGAGTTCATTGTCGCTTTGTCATTGGTCATTTTTTATTTGTCATATTTCATTGTTAACTATCAGGATTGAGTTCAGTAAGGTTCCACACAATCCTTCCTCCAACCATAGTAAGTATGGCCTTACCTTTCATCTTCTGGCCAATAAAAGGTGAATTATGGCTTTTTGATTGAAAGCTGTCTTTCTGTAGCACATATTCATTGTTTGTATCTATTACTGTTAAATCTGCCTCTTTTCCCTCCTCAAGGGTGCCACCTTTTATGCTAAGAATAGAGGCAGGGTTGTAGGAAAGTTTTTCTATGGCTGTAGTGAGGTCCATCACCCCTTCCCTTACTAATGCTAAGGTAAGGGGTAAAGCCGTCTCCAGGCCTATTATTCCAAATGCTGCCTTATCAAACTCTATATCTTTCTCAATAGGGCTGTGAGGGGCATGATCTGTTGCAATAACATCTATTACGCCATCAGAAAGTCCCCTTTTTATGGCCTCCACATCCTTGGGTTCCCTCAATGGAGGATACATCTTGGCATTAGTATCAAAGCCAATAACAGCTGTGTGGTCAAGACTAAAATAATGTGGAGCTGTCTCAGCTGTAATAGGAATTCCTTCCTCTTTGGCTTGTCTAATAAATTTAACCGATCCTTCGGTACTCACATGGGCAATATGAACAGGATATCCCGTTAACTTTGCTAAAAGTATCTCCCTTGCCACCATTATCTCCTCTGATGCCGCTGGAATCCCCTGTAAACCAAGTTTGGTAGAGATGGTACCCTCATGCATAATACCATTATTTGACAGATCAAGATCTTGACAATGTGAAATAACCGGCAAACGAAAAAACCATGCGTATTCTATTGCCCTTCTCATGAGTTCACTGCTGGTTACTGGCCTCCCATCATCAGATACCGCCACAGCGCCTGCCTGTTTAAGGTCACCAAATTCAGTTAATGCCTCGCTCCTCGAACCCATGCTTATAGCTGCAATGGGATAAACCCTTATCAAGTTAGCCTTTCGTGCCCTCTCCAATATAAATTCTGTAACAGATCGTGAATCATTGATCGGGCGTGTATTCGGCATACAAGCCACAGCAGTAAATCCTCCTGCAGCCGCTGCGTGGCTTCCAGTGGCAATTGTTTCTTTGTACTCCTCACCCGGCTCCCTGAAATGGACATGCATATCAATGAGACCAGGAGTGATTATCATTCCAGATGCATCGATTATCTTTACATCCGCAGTATTAGGAGGATTAAATTTTCCGGGGGGAAGAATGCTTTCAATCTTTCCTTTTTTTATAACAATATCCAGTTTCTTCTTTGTTTCAGAACGAGGATCTACTAATTCTCCGTCCTTAATCCAGGTTATCACCCTTACCTCCTCCAATTAATAGGTAAAGAAGGGCCATTCTTATGGCTACACCATTGCTCACCTGATCAAGGATCACAGAAAAGGGACCATCAGCCAAGTCTCCTGTTATCTCAACACCCCTGTTGATAGGCCCTGGATGCATTATGATGACATCCTTTTTTGCCCTTTTGATGAGCTGCCTATTTAATCCAAAAAAAACAGAATACTCTCTCAGGCTCGGAAATAGGACCTTATCTTGCCTTTCGAGTTGAATCCGCAACAGCATGATAACATCTTGATTTTTTAATGCCTTTACTGGATCTACAATTACTCTTACCCCTAATGATTCGGCATTAACTGGAATCATGGTAGGAGGGCCCGATATTGTCACTTCGGCACCCATTTTCCTTAGGCCTATTATATCAGATCTTGCTACCCTGCTGTGAGCTATATCGCCAATGATAACGACACGTAATCCCTTTATTCTGCCCTTCTTTTTTCTAATAGTAAATAAATCAAGCAATGCCTGGGTGGGATGCTCATGCGTTCCATCTCCTGCATTTATTACCCCTGCATTCATATATCGAGCTAAAAGATGCGGGGCACCACTGGAAGAATGTCTAAGGACAATAATATCTGGATTCATTGCCTGAAGGTTTCGAGCTGTATCAATGAGTGTCTCTCCCTTTACCATGCTGCTGTCGGTGGCTGAAAGGCTTAATGTGTCTGCGCTGAGTCTTTTAGCAGCCATTTCAAACGATGCCTTTGTTCGAGTGCTTGGTTCATAAAAAAAATTTACAATGCTTTTACCCCTCAATGTTGGGACCTTTTTTATATCTCTGGATGAAATCTCCATCAATGAATCAGCAGTATCCAAAATAAGATTTATATCTCCTACTGATAATTGATCCATTCCCAATAGATCTTTATGATTAAATCTATACATTTATATAAAAGTGTCTAAAGCCTGCCCCGGCGCGACGTGCTTAAATCAAACTATTAAAATTATAAGACGCTATGTGCTCTTATCAACCTATTAAAATTATAGGCCAGGCCTGCCCGCCGTCTGGCAGGCGGGTATGTCAGGCGGGTCTGGGCCAGGGTGACCTAAAGTTAAAAGTGCCTAAAGTTAAAGAGGATCT